>JANOSS010000137.1:0-30522 GCA_031415995.1 Caulobacter sp.
CGTCCGGACCGGTGCTGCCCTTGAGGATCGGCAGATCGTAGCTCTTGTCGCCGATCGTCAGTGTGGCTTTATCGGTCATGCGGGAAACCCCTTCATCGATGGAACGAGCAGTCCAAGTTTCATTTCGCGAGTGCGTTATAGCGCCTCATGCGCGCACAGCTAGCGCGTCGTCAAGACGGCCGAGAGTCTCCTCGCGACCGATGGCGGTCATGATCTTGTTCAGGTCGGGCGCTTGTGACCCGCCCGTTAGAATGCCGCGCAGCGACGGGCCGAATTTGCCAAAGCCGACACCTTCGGATTCTGCGAAGGATTTCAACAGCGTTCCCAGCTCTTCCACGTCCCATTCCGGGTTCTGGGCGAGGCGATCTCGCAGGCGGCGCAGGCGCTCGACCGTTTCTTCGTTCAGTTGCTTGGCCGTTTTTTCCTCAAGCGCGAACGGTCGCATTTTCAGCGCGAACGCGCAGTGTTCGGCCAGTTCAAGGATGGTCTTGGCGCCTTCCTTGACCTGTGGGACAACGGCCCGCAGACGGGCGGCCGCGTCGGACGGCAGGCGGGCACCTTGGGCGACTAGGGCTTTGAGGACCAGGTCCGCCAGGCGAGTGTCGTCGGCCAGACGAAGGTGCTGGCTGTTGATGTGGTTGAGCTTGTCCCAGTCCAGGCGCGCCGGCGCCTTGACCACGTCCTTGACATCGAACCATTCGATCGCCTGGGCGTCGCTGAACACCTCGTCGTCGCCGTGGCCCCAGCCAAGCCGGGCGAGGTAGTTGCGCAGGCCCTCGGGGATGTAGCCCATGTCCGCGAACTCGCCGACGGCCTGGGCGCCATGGCGCTTGGACAGCTTGGCGCCGTCCGGACCGTGAATCAGCGGGATGTGGGCGAAGGCCGGCAGGTCCCAGTCCATCGCCTGATAGATCAGGGTCTGGCGGGCGGCGTTGTTCAGGTGGTCGTCGCCACGGATCACGTGGGTGACGCCCATGTCGTGGTCGTCGACCACCACGGCGAGGTTATAGGTCGGTGCGCCGTCGGCCCGCAGCAGCACGAGGTCGTCGAGATCGGTATTCTTGAACGTCACCGGACCCTTGACCAGATCGTCGACCAGGGTCTCGCCGTCGGCGGGGCCCTTGAAGCGGATGACGTGCGGCGCCGACGGATCGGCCGGCGGCGGAGCATCGCGCCAGGGCGAGCGGATGGCGTGGCCTTCAGCGCGGGCCTTCTCGCGGGCGACTTCCAGTTCCTGGACCGTCATCCAGCAGCGATAGGCGCGGCCGCGCTCCAGCAGTTGCTGAACGACTTCGGCGTGGCGCGGCGCGCGGGTGTGCTGGAACACCGGTTCTTCGTCCGACGTCAGCCCTAGCCAGTCCAGGCCCTCGAAGATCGCCGCGACGGCGGGTTCGGTCGAGCGTTCGCGATCGGTGTCCTCGACGCGAAGAAGGAACTTCCCACCCGTATGGCGTGCATATAACCAGTTGAACAGCGCTGTGCGCGCGCCGCCGATATGCAGGAAGCCGGTGGGCGAGGGGGCGAAGCGCGTGACCACGGCGCGGTTGGTGGAGGAGGGGTTCGACATCGAACTCAATGCTGAAAGGCAAGACGCCGCCGAGACGGCCGGGATCGCGCGCCGAGGCGCAGCGTGGGCGGCGCGTCTTAGCACGGCGCTTCGCGCATGGCCTAGTCCGCCGACAATGTTCCGCGTCCTGCGCGAAGAGATGAGCGCCAATCTGGATCGCTGGTTTCTGTGGAGTCCGGTCTGCTTCGGCCTGGGCGCAGCGGCCTATCTTCAAGCGCCTTTCGAGCCCTCGCTCCCGCTATTGGCCTTTCTGAGTCTGATCAGCATCATGCTTTGGTGGCTCTACCGATCCTCGATCCGGATTTTGATCGTCCTGTTGGCCTTGTTTGCCTTTGCGATGGCGGGGGGACTGGCGGCGAAGATTCGCAGCGACAGGGTCGCTGCGCCGGTCATCGACGGTGAGCGCGCGCCGCGTCGCCTGGAGGGCTTCGTGGTCGATGTGGTCAGTCCAGGCGCGGGCGGACCTCGATTGCTGATCGCCCCGGTCGCCATTGGCGGCCTCACGCCAGTTGAGACGCCAAACCGGGTCCGGGTGACGGTCGACGCTGTGGACTTGCCCAAGCCGGGGGACGCTGTGCGACTGCGCGCCATTCTCGGTCCCCCGCCGCCTCCGGCTGCGCCGGGTTCCTATGATTTCGCTCGCGACGCCTGGTTCAACGCCGTCGGGGCGGTCGGGTTTTCGCTCGGTGACATCGGCGAGACGCATCTGGATCCACCGCCGTGGAGCTTGCGGGTCACTATGGCGGTCAATGCCTTTCGCTGGCGCTTGGCCAAGCGGATCGTCGCGCACATGGGACCTGAGAGTGGCGGGATCGGCGCGGCTATGGTCACCGGCCACGAGACCTGGATCACGCCCGAACAGACTGAGGCGATGCGGGCCTCAGGGCTGGCGCACATCCTTTCGATCTCGGGTCTGCACATGGCCATCGTCGGCGGCTTTGTCTTCGGTCTGACCCGGCTGGGAATCGCGGCCTGGCCCTGGCTGGCCCTGCGCGCTCCGGGCAAGAAGATCGCCGCCGTGGCGGGCCTCACCGCCGTAGCGATCTATCTGGTCATTTCCGGCGCGCCGCCGCCGGCCGAGCGCGCGGCGATCACGGCCAGCGTGGCTTTCGCCGCCATTCTGTTCGACCGCCAGGCCGTAACGCTCCACGGCCTGGCCCTGGCAGCGCTGATCATCCTGGCGCTACAACCCGAAGCGGCCGCAGCTCCAGGTTTTCAGATGTCGTTCGCGGCCACCACGGCCCTGATCGCCCTGGCCGAAGCCTGGCCAAGGCCGATGCGCGAGATTTCGGTGCCCTGGCCGATCCGGGCGATTCAAGCGGTTGGCGCCTGGCTGGCCGTCAGCATTGGCGCGAGCTTTGTCGCCGGGCTGGCGACAGGTCCGTTCGCCATGCAGCACTTCAACCGTGTGGCCATCTGGGGCTTGCCTGCCAATCTGATCGTCGCGCCGTTGTCGTCCTTCGTGATCATGCCGTTCCTGGCCTTGGGTACGGCGCTGGAAAGCGTTGGCTGGGGCAAGCCCTTCCTGTTGATTGCCGGCTGGGGCGTTGAGGCGATGGTCGCCGTGGCCCGAAAATTCGAGTCGATCGGCGGTCAGGCCGTGATCGCCAGCGCGCCGCCGTTCACCCTGGTGGTCGCGTTCCTGGGTTTGATGATGCTTTGCCTCTGGAGCGGACGACTGCGCTGGCTCGGCGCACCCCTGGCGCTGGCCGTCGCCCTTTGGCCTCGCCCCCCGGCCCCTGACGTCTGGATCGCCGCCGACGGCGCCACGGCCGCTGTTCGGCGAGGCACGGAGGCCGTTCTCCTGCGGCCGGACAACCGCCGCTTCGGCGCTGAACTGTGGGCGCGTCGACGGGGTCTGGCGATCGGCGAGACGCGTGGATTTACGTGTTCGGCCTATGCCTGCTGGCCCCAGAGCGACGCGCCGGTCGCCGTCGCCCTGTCGTGGAGCCGCAAGGATATCTCGGCGCAGGCGCTTGGAGATCTCTGCTCAGGCGCCGAAATCGTTGTCCTGCGGGGAGGCTCTTCGGGCCCAATGCCGACGGGGTGCGCCGATGGCATCGTCCTTACGTCAAAAGACTTCGCCATCGGCGGCGCTGCCGAACTCTATCGACGCGATAACGTCTGGTGGATTGTATGGGCGCAGCCGCTGCGAGGGCGGCGGCCGTGGTCAGGGCCGCATTGAGCGCTACTGCCACTCACTGTCACCATGAGGCACTATCTCTGACGGCTTCCCGGAGGATTTGATGTCGTCGCCCCAACTCGCCGCCCGCCGAGCCGCCTTTCGGACCTTGCATGAGGACGGCTGTTTCATCCTGCCCAATCCATGGGACGTCGGAAGCGCCAGGCGCCTCGACAGGCTCGGCTTCAAGGCTCTGGCGTCCACCAGCGCCGGGGCGGCCTGGACCTTGGGGCAGGACGATGGCGGGCTGACGCGGGATCAGGTGCTGGCCCATCTGAGCCTGCTCTGCGCCGCGACGGATCTGCCGGTGAATGCCGACTTCGAAGCCGGTTTCGCCGATGAACCAGACGGCGTGGCCGAAAGCGTTCGGTTGGCCATCGGGACGGGGATAGCCGGTCTGTCCATTGAGGATCGTATCGGCCGTGGCCTCTATGAACCGGCGCTGGCGGTCGAGCGGATCAAGGCGGCGCGAGCGGCGATCGACACCAGTGGTGTCGATGTGATCCTGGTCGGTCGGACCGAAGGTTTCCTGATCGGGCGCGAGGACCTGTCGGCGACCATCGACCGTCTTGTCGCCTATGCCGAGGCCGGCGCTGATTGTCTGTACGCCCCGGGGGTGATCGACGTGTCCTCGGTCGCCGAGATCGTCAAGGCCGTCGCACCTAAACCGGTCAACGTCTTGATGGCTTGGCCGGGCCAGGCCGTTCAGCCTCTGGCCGACGTTGGCGTACGTCGAGTGAGCGTCGGCGCCGCTCTGGCCGGGGCCGCCTGGGCGGGGTTTGACGTCGCGGCCAAGATGCTGGCCGAAGAGGGCAGGCTGCCCTAGGTGCGCACCGCCTGATCAATGGCTTCGGCGATCCGTTCCGGCGATTCCGCCCCGACGACGGCGACCTTGCCGCCGAAGATCACATAGGGCACGCCGGTGACGCCGCCCTGCACCGCCATGGAATGCTCGCGGGCCACCGACTCCCGGTCGGCGCCCTCGGACAGCAGTTGCAGCACGACCAGCCGCTCCATGCCGGCGGCTTCAGCGATATCGGCCAGCACCATGGGGTCGCCGATATCGCGGCCTTCCGTGAAATAGGCAGCGAACAGGGCCTCGACCACCGCGTCCTGGACGCCGGCGGTCAGGGCCCAGCGGATCAACCGATGAGCGGCGTTGGTATTGGGGGATTTGTCGATGACGTCGAAATGGAACGTGATTCCGTCATCGCCGCCGCCGGAGACCAAGGCCTGATGCACGGCCTTCAGGCGTTCCGGATCCTTGAACTTGGCCGCCATATAGGCCTTGCGGTCGACGCCTTCCTCGGGGAGCGAGGGATCCAGCTGGTAGGGCCGCCAAACAAGCTTGGCCTCGATATCGGTGCGCAGAGCCATCGCAGCCTTCACGCGTCGCCAGCCCAGATAGCACCACGGACAGACGACGTCGGCGACCACGTCCACGATCATCGGCGGGTTCATCGCGGGTCTCAGCTGGCTTCGCGCTGCAGGGCCCGGGCGGCGGCCCGTTCCAGCGCCTTGACCGGCCCTTCGCCGGCTTCGATCTGCGAGACGCCGATATCGAATTCGCAGACGAACGGCGGCCGGTCTTCGCCGGCGTCAAAGGCGGTGCAGCCGATGACCGCAGCGATCCGCTCGGCCGCAGCGCGTGCGGCATCCTGGTTGGTGGCGGGCAGGGCCAGGGCGAAGACCTCCGGCGCCAGGCGGGCGGCGGTGTCCTCGACGCGGACAAGGCGGCCGACCATCGAGCCGATCTGGGGTATGGCGCGGTCCAGCCAGCCATTCTGACGCGCCCAGACGGTCTCGGGCTTGTCGGCGACCCTGAGGACGCAGATGGACAACGGACGGGAACGCTCACGCGCAGCGGCCGTCAGGCGGGCCAAGTGGGCTGCAAACAGATCGCGCGTGAAGAGGCCGGTGGCGGCGTCCATAAGACCCGAACTGCGGGCTTTTTCCAGCGCCCCACGGATCGACTCGCCACGCCTGTAGTTTCTGGCCAGTTCCATCACCCGGCGCGCGGTTTCGACCTCAGGCGTCTCCGGTGAAGCGACGTCGGAAACGCCCCGGTGGAAGGCCTCCGACATGGTTACATAGCTTTCGGCCTTCAGATACAGCATGGCCGGAATGTGGAAGAGGCGGGTGTTGCGACGCATGCCGGCCGCGATCGACAGGGCTTCCTGCTGGTTGTCGCCGGCCCAGAGCACGACCGAATCGAAGGCTCGCTCATGCAGGTAGTCGAACGCCGTATAGGCGGTGAAGGCGCCTACGACTTCCGCGCCGCTGCGCTTGAGGGCGTTGGAAAGCGCAAGGAACTGCGGGGCTGGCTCACCGACCGCCAGGATGCGGAACGGCGAGGGCTGGGGTTCCGGCAGGTCCATCCGACGACCGCGCTCGCCGAAGGTTTCGAGCCGCAGCTCGAACTCCTCCTCGGCGATGGCTGTGCGAACCAGAGACTCAAGACGCAGAGCCGCCTGGGACGGATGCAGCGGCGGCGAGAGGGTCAGGTCGAAGGCCTGGCTCTGCTGTCCGCCGTCGAGTTCGCCGATGGCGATCACCGGGAGGCGGCGCGGCGCGACAGCAGCCTTCAGGCGACGGGCGAGCGACTGGGTGTCGGGCCCTGCGCTGGCGAGGTCGACGATCACCGCCTCAATCGGCAGGTCGCCAAGCGCGGCGAGGGCAGCATAAGGCCCACGCGCGGTGATGGTCCGCCAGCCAAGCCGGTCCAGCCCCTCAGCCAAGGGGCCGGCGCGTAAATCGTCGCGAGCCACAATTAGGATCCGGGCGTCTAACGCCAAACTCTACCTCCGCCCGAAATCCAGCGAACGCCGGCCGCACTCGGCCGTCGGGATTCGACGCCGCAACATAGCAGAGGCGATCACAGGGGATAGGGACGCAACGTCGCGGCGAGGCGAGCAAAATGCTTTTGGACAATGGATGCGAGCGCGCTTGCCCCTCACGCCATCTCCGAGCCCCGGCGCCAACAGCCGCTTGCATGACCGAACGTCAGGACCTTTCTAGTCGATCCAACGACTGCGCCGAAGAGTCGATGAGGAGACCACCATGGGCCAGGGGCCACTTTCAGGACTGAAGATCGTCGAGTTCGCGGGCATCGGTCCTGGTCCGTTCTGCGGCATGCTGCTGTCCGACCTTGGCGCTGACGTGATCCGGATCGACAGGAAGGGCCAGGGGCGAGGGGGATCGCCGGCCGACGTGACAGCGCGGGGCCGCCGATCGGTGGCGCTGGACCTGAAGAATCCCGCCTCCATCGAGACGTGTCTAAAACTCCTGGAGAGCGCTGACGGTCTGATCGAGGGCTTCCGGCCGGGCGTGATGGAGCGCCTGGGCCTTGGCCCGGATGTGGCTCTGGCGCGCAATCCGAAGCTTGTTTACGGCCGTATGACCGGATGGGGTCAGTTTGGCCCCTACGCCAAGGCCGCCGGCCACGACATGAACTATATCGCTATCACTGGGGCGCTGGACGCCATTGGCACGGTGGAAAAGCCGGTTCCGCCGCTGAATCTGGTCGGCGACTTCGGCGGCGGCGCGCTCTATCTGGCGTTTGGCCTGCTGGCCGGCGTGATCCATGCCCGGTCGACGGGGCAGGGTCAGACAATCGATTGCGCCATGAGCGATGGCGCAGCCTCGCTGATGGCCATGTTCTACGGCTTCAAGGCGGGTGGGATGTGGAGTGAGGGACGTAGGTCCAATCTGCTCGATGGCGGCGCGCACTTCTATGACACTTATCAGTGTAGTGATGGCGGCTGGATTTCGATCGGATCGATCGAGCCGCAGTTCTATTTGCTGCTGCTGGAAAAGACCGGCATCACCGATCCGCAGTTCCAGCACCAGATGAGCCGCGAGGAGTGGCCAGAACTGCGTGACAAGCTCGCCGCCGTGATCCGCACCAAGACCCGTGACGAATGGTGCGACCTTATGGATGGCACGGACGTCTGTTTCGCACCGGTCCTGTCGATGGCGGAAGCGCCTGCGCACGCTCACAACGCTGCTCGAGAAACCTTCGTCGAGGTGGCTGGCGTGGTGCAACCTGCGCCCGCGCCACGTTTCTCTGCGACACCCGGAAAGATACAGGGCCCTCCCCCCTCGGTTGGGGGCGACAATGACACCGCACTGGCGGACTGGGGCTTTTCCGCCGACGTGATCGCGAATCTGAAGGTCAGCGGCGCCCTCTGAAAGCTGTCAGCCAGGCTACCTTCGTCGTTCAGCGTCGGTTCAGCCGCCGGTCCCTAGATTGATCACGTACCGGGCGTTGCGCCATCCGTCCCTCGATGTGGCGTTCGGTTTCAGGCTTGTCCTGCGGAGACGCGTCGCCTTCCCTGAGGCGGCGCGTCTTTGTCGTTGCGGCAGCGGGGTTGCGCCGGGAGAAGAGCGCGGGCAGGTTCCCGCCGATGCAAGACCCCCAACCCATCCGATGGCGCGACCTGGATCTGGACCCGATTCACTGGGCGCGCGAGGTCCTGCGCGTTCTGGGCCTCGCCCTGGCTCGGATCTGGGGTCGCGATGTCATGCTGTACGTCGGCGGCGTATCGTTCTTCGCCCTGCTCGCGGTGTTTCCCGGCCTGGCGATTCTCATCGGCCTCTACAGTCTTCTGCTGACACCGCAACAGGCCGCCGCCCAGGCGGAAAACCTTGCCGAGTTGATGCCGTCGGGCGCGCGGGCGATGTTCGAGAGCGAACTCACCCGCATCGCCCACGCGCCCGAACAGGCCGTTTCAGCCCAAAGCGCGGTCGTTCTGGTCATCGGCGCCTATGCCGCCCATCGCGGGTTCAAGGCATTGTTGGCCGGTCTGTCGTTCATTCACGATGAAGAAGACCAGCGCGGCTTCGTTGGCTTCAATCTGATGGCCCTGTTTGTGCTGATCGCGGCGTTCGGCCTGTTGTTCGTGATGTCGGGAATTTTTCTGATCTTCCGGGTGCTTGGCAGCGCGTTGCATCTGCGCCCGCTGGAAGGCGTTCCGTGGATCCAGAGCGAGTGGACCTGGGCAAGCCTTGGCGTCGTGATCGGCATGACCCTGATCTACCGTTACGCCATGTCGCGCGCGCCGGTAGCCTGGCGGGCTTCGACCGCCGGCGGCGTCGCTGCAGCGGTCCTCTGCCTGTTCATGTCCTCCGCCAGTGCCTTCTATGTCGACAAGGTCGCCCAGCTGGGCGCCACCTACGGCTCGATCTCGGCGGTGATCATCTTCCTGATCTGGCTGTCGTGGAGCGTGAACGCCATCTTCCTGGGCGGAGCCTTGGCCACCGAGGTGGAGATCGCCCTGGCTGAGCGCCCGCGCGCCCTTGTAGAGGGCCCGCGAGGCGTGACCCTCAAGACGCCTTCAGCACCAGAAAGCTGATCGCCCCGGCGTCTTCCTCGGTGATCGCGACAACCGTCGCGCCGATGCTGGCGGCGAAGTGCGGCACGTCGATACGGGCCAGCGGATCATCGGCGATCAGTCGCACCTCACCGCCTGCCGGCACCGCCTCCAGGGCGCGCCTCAGGCGCAGCGTCGGCACGGGGCACCTGTGCCCCCGAGCGTCGACGAGGACAGGATCACGCATCACCAAAGACCCGCTCAGCCTCGGCGGCGGTGAGGATCCGGTGCTGTCCGGGCTCAAGGGCGGCGGGCAGGACCAGGCCACCGATCCGCTCCCTGTGGAGCTCGACCACATGGTTGCCGACGGCCGCAAACATGCGCCGCACCTGATGGTAGCGACCCTCTGTAATGGTCAGGCGCGCATGATAGGGATCGATCACGATCAGGTCCGCCGGCAGCAGGGGCTTTTCCTCGCCTTCCAGCATCAGTTCGCCCGCAGCGAACAGCGCGCCCTCCATCCCACTCAAAGGACGGTCGAGTGTCGCCAGATAGGTTTTGGGCACGTGACGTTTGGGCGAGATCACCCGGTGCAGATAGTCGCCATCATCGGTGATCAGGATCAGGCCGGAGGTGTCCTTGTCGAGCCGTCCCACGGTCGAGAGGCCCGGGTCCCGAATGCGCCAGCGACGGGGAAGCAAGTCATAGATGCGCTCGCCGTCTTCCTTGTGCGAGCACACCACGCCCAAGGGCTTGTGCATCAGGAGTACCAGCGGGGCGGGCGGATCGACCGGTGCGCCCCGGATGGTCATGCGTTCCGGGAGATCAGGGGTGACGGCGACCTTGGTCCCGACGTCTTTCAGAATCCTTCCGTCCAGCATGACCTTGCCGCTGGAGATCAGCGCTTGGACGTCCTTGCGGCTGCCATAGCCCAGATTGGCCAGCAGCCTGTCCAGCCGCGCCATCAGGGCCTTGGTCACTTGCGGGCCTCGTAGACCTTGTAGCCGTTGGTCTCGCCGGCCAGCCGGACCTTGGCGAAATGCTCGTTCAGGATCGCTTCGTAGGGAAGGTGGCGATTGGCTACCAGCCAGAGGTCGCCGCCTTTGCGCAGGCTGGCGGCAGCTGTCTTGATGAAGGCCTGCCCCAGTGAGCGATCCTCGCCGCCGGTTTCATGGAACGGCGGATTGGTGACGACGAAGTCAAGCTTGTCCAACGATGTGGCGGCCTGGCGGACATCGTCCCAGACGAACTCCGCGCGCGGATCTTCGATATTGCGGCAGGCCGCGTCGATGGCCCGACGATCCAGATCGACCAGCGTCAGCTTGGTGACCGTTGGCGAGGCCAGAACGCCGCGGGCCAGCCAGCCGATGCCGCAGCCGAAATCGGCACCGACGCCGCAAAGCGACGGCAGGGTTTTCAGGAGCAGATCGGTGCCGGGATCCAGTCGATCCCAACTGAAGACGCCTGGCTGCGTCCACAGGTCGTCGGAGGCGCGGCGCGGTGCGCCCGCCTCGATAGCCGCCTCAAGCCCGAAAGGCTCGGCAGGGCGAAGAGCGACGCAGATGCGATTATGCTTCTTCGAGCTTTCGCCGACCACGCAACCGAAGGCTTCAAGCTCCTTCTTCAGTCGCAGTCCGCCGCGATCCTTGGGCCCGAACGCCGTAAGGCGGCCGTCGATGGCCAGGGTCCGTAGCGCGTGGGCAAGAACGAACCGGCGCTCGACCACGCCTGCCGGCGCGCGAATCGCGAAAGCGTCCAGTGACTGATCCGGGATCGAAGCCAGATCCGTCGCTCCGATCACCATCGGAGAGACCTGGATCGCGTCGGCGGCGACAGGCGCCAGATCGTGATCGGCCAGGCCGTAGAACGCGGTGTGAGCTGTAGACATTGCAATCCTGGACTTCCGCCGCGCCAGATCCTGCGGGTCCAGCGCGGCGGGGGAGGGTGTGGCGGACAGAGTGGGATTCGAACCCACGGTAGACTTTCACCTACGGCGGTTTTCAAGACCGCTGCCTTAAACCACTCGGCCATCTGTCCGGAGCGGCGGCTATATCAGCGCGCCCCCGCCTTAACCAGACTTCAAAACAACTGATGCATGCTGAAAGTTCGGAAGGGCTCGCCCGCGTCGGAAAGACGTCAGCATGGTTGTGGATCAGCATCTTTGGCGCGTCCTGAGAGGCACCTGCCTGATGGCTATGGCGGCTGTCAGCCTGGCCGCCTGTTCCACGCCCAAGCCGCGCTTGGACACGAGGATCGACAGCAACAGGCACGTGTCCTCTTCACCGCGCGGACCCATGGTGTCGCCATCCGGAAAGCCCTTGAGAGGAACCGAGAAGCCCTATCAAATCAAGGGGATCTGGTACTATCCCCAAGCCGATCCTGACTATGACGTCAAGGGTATCGGCTCCTGGTATGGCGAGCAGTTCCACAACCGTCGCACGGCCAACGGCGAGATTTTCGACATGGACGCCGTCTCGGCAGCGCACAAGACCTTGCCGTTGCCCAGCCTGGTCGAGGTGACCAATCTCGATAACGGCCGCAGGATGGTGCTGCGTGTCAATGATCGCGGCCCGTTCGTGGGTGATCGCGTTATCGACCTGTCGCGCGCAGCTGCCGATCAGCTTGGCTATCGTCGTCAGGGTGTGGCCCGGGTGCGGGTGCGTTATGTGGGCCCAGCGCCGAAATCGTCGTTTGATGGGCGCCAGTATGCCCAGACGCCCGCGCCGCCTCCACCTTCGCCGCGCCGGGAGCCGCCAAGGCGGGATGCTGAACCTGTCTGGCCCGCAGAGCCGCCGCCGGTCCCGACCCAGATCATTCCCGCGCGGCAGGCCGCCTTCAAGGTCCAGGCCGGATCCTTCTCCAGCCGCGAGAACGCCGAGCGCGCCGTGGCCCAGCTCAAGACCGCAGGGTGGGCGACAATCGAACCGGTGGAGCGCGCCGGCGGCACGCTGTATCGCGTCACCGTTTCGGCCGGCGAGGATGAGCTCCAGGCTTGGTCTCTGCGTGATCGCGTGGTGGCGCTGGGCTATTCCGGGGCTACTGTCCTGCGTCCCTGACGGGGTGTCGCGAGGCCACTGGACAATCGACGCGATCCGGCCGAATTGAAGCGCGTGATGCGCGGATCATTCATCAGTTTTGAAGGCGGAGAGGGGGCTGGAAAGTCGACCCAGATCCGTCGCCTGGCCGACCGCCTGACGGCGGCAGGCTTTGACGTCGTGCTGACTCGCGAACCGGGCGGCAGCCCTGGCGCCGAGATGATCCGAGACCTTCTGGTGAACGGCGACGCCGACCGCTGGTCGCCCGTGACAGAAACCCTGCTTATGTATGCGGCCCGCCGGGATCATCTGGAGCGGGTGATCCGCCCGGCCCTGGACCGCGGGGCGATGGTGCTATGCGACCGTTTCGCCGACTCTACTCGCGCCTATCAAGGCGCTGGCGGAGACGCACCGGCTTCCCTGATCGCCGCGCTTGAGGATCACGTCCTGGCGGGCTCCATCCCTGATCTGACCCTGATCCTTGATGTTCCCGCCGCGATTGGCCTCGATCGTGCGGCATCACGCGGCGGCGCGGCGCGGTTTGAGTCCAAGGGACTGGATTTTCATGAGCGTCTGAGGGTCGGGTTTCTGGCGATCGCCCAGAGGGAGCCGGAGCGCTGCGCCGTGATCGACGCCAACGGCACGCCTGACCTGGTGTTCGAGTCGGTGTGGGACGTGGTTTCGACCCGCCTGGATCTCTGAAATGGACGCGCCGCCGCATCCTCGCGATGTCTATGGTCTGGACGGTCTCGGCGCGGCCGAGGCCTCTTTCCTTGACGCTCTGGCGCGCGGCCGTCTGCATCACGCCTGGCTGCTGGTGGGCCCCGAGGGGGTCGGCAAGGCGACCCTGGCCTATCGCATGGCCCGGCGCCTGCTGGGAGCGCAGCCCGACCCTTCCCAAGGCCTGCTCGGCGCGGCCCCTTCTGATGTGGTCAGCCGCCAGGTCGCCGCCCGCTCACATCCCGATCTTATGGTGCTGGAGCGCGCGACCGACGACGGCAAGGCGCGCAAGTCCATTCCGGTCGACGAAGCGCGGCGCTTGCCCGAGTTCTTCGCCAATTCTCCGGCGATCTCGCCCTATCGCGTGGCGATCATCGATGCCGCCGACGATCTGAACGTCAACGCCGCCAATGCGGTGCTCAAGACGCTGGAGGAGCCGCCCGCGCGGGGTGTGATCCTGTTGATCAGCCATGCGCCCGGCAAGCTTCTGCCGACGATCCGCTCGCGCTGCCGCCGACTTGTCGTGCCCGCACCGGGCGTGGAGGCGGCGACGAGCATGGTCGAGCAACGGGCTGGGCTGGCGCATCGCGACGCTGAGCGCCTCGCCCGCATGGCGCATGGCGCGCCGGGCAGGGCGCTGCAGCTGGCCTCTTGCGGCGCTCTGGCCATGGACGACGCCGCCAGCGAGATTCTGCGGGGCCTGCCCGCCATTGACGAAGGCGCCTTGCTGGCCATGGCCGACACCTTTCGCGGAGGAGAGGGCGCCGCGCGCTTCGAACTGCTGTTCGAACGCTTGGCCGATCAGGTTCACGCCATGACTACGCGCCTGGCGACGACCGGGTCTTCGCCTGCTCTGGATCGTTGGGCTGCTGTCTGGGAGCGCCTGTCGCGCTGGCCCGGGGAAGCCGAGGCGATCAATCTGGATCGCGCCGATGTCTTCTGGTGCGCCATCTCGGACTTGCGCGCTGCGGCCAGGACGGCGATGTGAGCCGCATGCTCATCGACAGTCACGTCAATCTCCACGCCCACCAGTATGACGAAGACCGCGACGCGGTGATCGCCCGCGCCCGCGACGCCGGGATCGGCCTGATGGTCACCATATGCGACAAGGTTTCGTCGTTCGAGGCTGTCCACGCCATCGCTATGGCCGAGCCCGACATCTGGTGCACGGTCGGCACCCATCCGCATGAGGCCAAGGAAAATCCCGACCTCTCGGTCGAGACCCTGGTCTCGCTGGCCAGCCGGCCGCGCGTCATCGGCATCGGCGAGTGCGGCCTGGATTTCCACTACGACTTCTCGCCCCGCGATGTGCAGGCCCAGGTGTTTCGCACCCACGCCGCCGCCGCCCGCCAGTCGGGCTTGCCACTGGTCGTGCACACCCGCGAAGCCGACGAAGCCATGGCGCAGATCCTCGAAGAGGAGCATGCGCGGGGTGCGTTCAAGCTGCTGATGCACTGCTACACCAGCGGTCCCGAACTTGCGGCCCGCGCGGCGGCCCTGGGTGCCTGGTTTTCCGTTTCCGGCATCGCCACCTTCAAGGCCGCCGAGGAGGTCAGGGCGATCATTCGCGACATGCCCGCTGACAGGATCATCGTTGAGACCGACTGCCCCTATCTCGCGCCCGTGCCGATGCGCGGCCGTCGCAATGAGCCAGCCTATCTGCCGCATATCGTTGACAAACTTGGCGATATTCGCGGCTGGACGCGGGCCGAGACCGAAGCGCGAACGGAGGACGCCTTCTTCGCTCTTTTCGACACGATTCCGCGACCATGACGGGCCAGCTGGAATTCACGATTCTGGGTTCAGGCTCCTCGGGCGGCGTTCCGCGGGCCGATGGCGATTGGGGCGATTGCGATCCGGACGATCCGCGCAATCTGCGGACGCGCTGCTCGCTCCTTGTCCGTCGGAAGGGGGAAGGCGGCCCGCTGTCCGAGACGACCGTCGTCGTCGATACGTCGCCTGATTTTCGTCTCCAGGCCGTAGCGGCCGGCGCTCGGCGCATGGACGCCGCACTCTTTACTCACGACCATGCCGACCAGGCGCACGGGATCGATGATCTGAGGCCTTTCTTCCTCAACCAACGTCGGAAGATCCCGACCTATATGGATGAAGCCACGCATGCCGGGCTGACCCGTCGCTTTGAGTATGTGTTTGAAACGCGCGGCGGATATCCGGCCATATGCGAGCCCAGATCATTGCCGGCACACGGCGTAGCCTGGAGCCTGGACGGGCCGAGCGGTCAGATTCCGGTCCAGAGCTTTGACCTGGACCACGGCAATATCCGATCTGTCGGCTTCCGGTTCGGCGGCTTGGCCTACACGCCCGATGTGGTGGCTATTCCCGAGGAGAGTTGGCCCGCCTTGGCAAATCTTGATGTCTGGATCGTTGACGCTCTGCGCTGGAAGCCGCATCCGACCCACGCCCATGTGGACCTGGCCCTTGAATGGATCGCCCGCGCCAAGCCGCGCCGCGCGATCCTGACGAACCTTCATATTGATCTGGATTTCAATAAGTTGTCGTCGGCCCTGCCAGTCGGCGTGGAGCCCGCATTCGACGGCATGCGCGTGGTCATCTAGGACTGCGCGGTTCCAAGAGGGCCGCTTTCGATGCGTGGAGTACGCCCGCGACCCGCTATGGCACATGCGATGGAAGTGTTGCAATTCATCGCTAAGGCGAGCCCATGCAAAAACCTGTTCTGCCTGTCCATGGTGGTCCGCGCGCCCGGGCCTTGAAGGTCGTCCCTTTCCTTCTTGGTCTGATCGCGACGCCGCAATCTTCGTTGCAAGCCCATCCTGGCCACGTCGTTCGACCGGTGGCGCCCGAGGTGCCTTCACACCGGCCCGTGGATCCCCAGAAACGACGATGGCTGGCTGGCGATCATCACGTCCACAGCTGGTTCAGCGTCGGGCTCAAACCTGCGTCCAATCCCTCCCAGCCACCAGAGCTGATCAAGGCCGGCGACGCCAGCAACCCCATCACGACCAACGCCAGCATGGCCGCCAGGCACGGCCTGTCCTGGATGGTCGCGACCGACCATGGCGGGCCCAACCATTCGAAGCTGAACCGGGACGAAGCCTATCCCGAGCTACTCCGCGCCCGGCGCATGACCCCTGAACTGCTGCAGTTCTGGGGCATGGAGCTCGATACTCCCGCAGCCGAGCATTCCAGCCTGATCCTTCCCCGGTCCGCTTCTGAACGCGACGTGCTGTTCGGGATAGAACGCCGGTACAATCGGCGTGAGCCCTGGCCGGCGGATCCAGCCCGCGACGAGGAGGCGTTCATGCTGGACGCCCTGCGCCACATGCAGGCGCTGCCTCAGCCACCGCTCGTCATTGCCAACCATCCTTCCCGCTCCGCCACCGAGGTCGGCCGCTATGGTCTGGTCTCGCCGTCTGAACTGCGTGCCTGGAACGACACGGCGCCCGATGTCGCAGTCGGCATGGAAGGCGCGCCCGGACACCAGGCCACCAGCCTGAAGCCTGATGGCGCCATTGATCCCAAGGGTGATCGGGGTGGCTATTCGCGAGCGCCGACCATGGGCGGCTTCGACCAGATGACGGCGCGGCTGGGGGGCTTTTGGGACTCCATGCTGGGCGAGGGGCGTCGCTGGTGGATCACCTCCACCTCGGACTCCCACCGACACTATACCGACGGCGGCAGCGACTTCTGGCCCGGCGAATACTCCAAGACCTACGTGAAGGCCGAGCGCACCTATGACAATGTCCTGGACGGGCTGCGCAATGGCCGGGTTTTCGTGACCCTGGGGGACCTGGTCTCCGAGGTGGAGGTGACCGCCACGACGGCCGATGGCGCTCGACGGGCCGAGATCGGCGGGCGGCTGGAGGTTGACCCTGGCAGCGACGTGACGGTCATCATCCGCGTACGCGACCCGGAGGGCAAGAATTTCGGCGGCTATTCGCCCGATGTCTCGCGGATCGACCTCATCCAGGGCGACGTTCAGGGACTGACGGCGGAGCGTAGCCGGGATTCCAACCCGACCACCCGGGTCATCCGCAGCTTCTCGCCCGGCGCCTGGGCGCGGGAGCGTGAGGTTCTGTCCATGACCTATGTGCTGAAGAACGTTCGGCGATCCAGCTATGTTCGCGTGAGGGGCACGAACGGTTCTGAGGGCGAGCCGCAACCGGATCCGCTGGGAGAAGACCCTTGGTCCGACCTGTGGTTCTACGCCAACCCTGTCTTCATCACCGTCCGGTGAGCCGCCCCTGCGGAACTATACGCAAGCGCGGTGAAGCGCTTTCGTAGCGCTCCGTCACATAGGTCCTCAGTCCGACGCCCGCGTCCGCGCAATGGCCGCGACATCCTCCGGCATAGAAGCTGTCGGTGTTCCGGCCATGCCGCTGGTCAGGCGACTCTCAGTTGACCCCGGACGACGCCATCTATGATCGGGGCAGTTGATCACGAGAGCCGGCGGCCGTGACCTTGAAGAACACCGCTGCAGCGGCAGTGCAGACGATGCCGACGATACTGGTGGCATAGGCGCTGGCGGTGAAGAACCGCAGCCAGTCCAGATCGACCATCGCGAAATTGCGCCAGACCAGCAGGGCGACGCTTCCCAAATAGCCCGACGCGTCGGCCAGATAGATCAGGAAGCCGGCAGTGCCGACCTGGCCGCTGAAGGCGATCATCCGATCAAACAGCATCGCGTTGAACGGCGTATAGGCCATGTAGAGGCCGGCTCCCGTCAGGATCATCCAGGTTAGCGGCGACAGCAGGTGGGCCTGGAAAGCCAGGGTGGACCCGCCCAGCAGCACGAAGCCGGCCAGAATCACCGCGTGCATGACCAGCAACGCCCGGAGATTGTCGCGAACCACGATCACGGCGGCCATGACCACCAGGGCGATGGCCGCGACGGGCAATTCGCTGGCGGTGAAGACGCTTGAGGCCTCGCCAAAGCCCATGGCGCTCCAGATCTCGGCGGCGAAGTTGTCGCGGAAATCGCGGAACGCGGTCAGCAGAATATAGGCCAGAACCAGCAACACCACGCCAGGGCCATACGCGGTCATGAAGGCCCGACGCTGGACCTTGTCCATCGGCTGCCGTCGGACGCGCGCGGCCTCATCGTCGGCGTTGGGCGGGGGGAGCTGGGTCAGGGCCCAGACCGATACTGCCAGAAGCGGCATGAAGAGCACGCCGGTGGCGGCGGGCATCCAGAAGGGCGTGAGGTGGTGCTCGACCATCAGCCACTTGCCGACCGACTTCACAACACCTGAGGACAGGATAAAGCTGGCGCACAGGATCGCGCCCAGCACCTCCGATGTCCGCCGGCCCTCCATGTAGCCAAACACCAGACCCCAGATCATGCCGAGCGGCAGGCCGTTCAGAAACAGGGCTCCGACGTTCCACGGCGCAGGCGTCACCGCGAACAGGACCAAGGCCAGCCAGGACAGACCGATCAACGCCAGGATCGCCTGTCCCCGCCGTACTGGCGAGATCTCGGAGATGACCTTGATCCCGATCATCTTTGAGATCGCGTATCCGGCGACCTGGGCCAGCACCAGGGCTATCTTGTAGTCCAGGACGAACGCCCATCCGTCGACGGCCCCGAACGTCGCGGCTGCAAACGGCTTCCGGAAGGCGTACATCGAGAAGTAGGCGCAGAAACCGGCCAGACCGGCGAAAAGCGTGAAGGCGAACGGGTGCGCTCGCTCAAGCCAGCGTGGCGAAATCGTCATGGAAAATCCCCCGATATGGAATTTGGTCTATACCAATTTCGTGGCGGTTCGGTGACGTCCGCCTTTGGAGTGGGGCTATGTTGACATTGTTCTTAAGGCGTCTTGGCTCGTGGGCGCGAGGGCTGAGCGGGGAGGGTCCAGCCTTACCGCCAGAATCGCCGCGCCTGCGAGAAAATGAAGCGTCTCCCGCTACTACATGGCCTGGTCCGGCCGACGCTCGAATCCTGTTGGATAGGAGGATGAGAACCAGGGCGCATGTGGTCAAGCAACTGGATCAGACCATCGGCGAGCCCGCAGAGCCATAGCGGGAGCTTCACGAAAAATTCGTCGAAGCAGCAGTATAATTGGTCTATACCAAAAGACCGGCGGATTGTGCCTCTGTCACTGTCTAAGCGATATTCCTGCAGAAGTGCGGCTGGCCCTGCGCCTGCTCCGGGCAGCGAAGATCGCGTCAGTAGCACTATAACCTGCCCGAGTTGTTCGCTCGTGATCCGGGGCGGCCCTTTGGAGGCAAAAGGTAATCATGCGGCAGGAAAAATTTGATCTGGCCGTGGTCGGCGCGGGCATCGTGGGTCTGGCTCACGCCCTGGCGGCCGTGCAGTTGGGCAAGCGCGTGGTCATCGTCGACCGAGACGCCCAGGCGAATGGAGCGTCAGTGCGCAATTTCGGCTTCGTGACGGTTACGGGCCAGGCGCGGGGCGAAGTCTGGTCGCGCGCGCGGCGGTCTAGCGCCGTTTGGGACGAGGTGGCCGCCGCCGCCGGTATCCCGATTGTTCAGCGCGGCCTGACCGTTCTCGCTCGACGCCCTGAGGCCAAGGCGGTCCTGCAGGCCTTCCTTGAGACCGAGATGGCCGAAGGCTGCGACTGGCTCGATGCCGGTCGGTTTGACGGCCGGCTCCCCGCCAGCGCGAGCGGGCAGGGCGCCTTGAGCAGCACAAGGGATCTTCGCATCGAGTCCCGCGAGGCTATTCCGCGCCTGGCCCATTGGCTTGAGACGGCTCACGGCGTGACCTTTCTGCGCGGAGTCGCTGTGTACGGCGTTGAGACGGGACGACTGGAAACGGGAGCCGGCGACGTTCTCGCCGAGACTATCGTGGTCTGTCCGGGCGATGATCTCAGCACGCTGTTTCCGGGCGCTTTCGCCGGTGCTGCAGTCACACGCTGCAAGCTGCAGATGCTCCGGCTGGCCGATCCGGGGTGGCGACTGCCGTCGCCGGTGATGTCCGACCTCAGCCTGGTGCGCTATCTGGGCTATTCGGCTCTGCCCCAGGCTGGAGCGCTGTTGGAGCGACTTCAGGCGGAACAGCCTGAGCACCTAGCGCATGGTGTGCATCTGATCGTGGTTCAAAGCGCCGATGGCTCGCTGGTGGTAGGCGACAGCCACCACTATGCGGCGACACCAGACCCCTTCAGCCACGAGCACGTCGACCGACTGATCCTCGATGAGTTCGCCGCAGTGTTTGGTCAGGTCGCACCGCCGGTCGTCGAGCGTTGGACGGGCACCTATGCGTCTGCGCCCAGCCACAGTCTGGTGGAAGCGCCGATGAGCGGCGTCCGTCTGGTGACGGTCACGAGCGGAACCGGGGCCTCCACGGCGTTTGCCCTGGCCCAGGATGTCGTCGCTGACCTCTACGACCTTGAAGCCGGAGACCTGACATGACGCTGAACGCTATCAAGGCTGTTGTCTTCGACTGGGCCGGCACCGTGATCGACTTTGGGTGTCGGGCGCCGGTCGTGGCGCTGATCCAGGTGTTTGGCGACAACGCCGTGGAAATCACCGACGCCGAGGCCCGGATCGACATGGGCAAGGCAAAGCGGGATCATATTCGCGCCCTGCTCGCCATGCCGCGCATCGCCGGGTGCTGGCGGGCGGCGCACGGCGTTCCCGCGACCGAGGACGATGTTTCGCGCCTTCACGACGCGGTGGAGCCGATGATGCGCGCGGCGGCCCGGGACGCGGCGCTGCTTATTCCAGGTGCGGCCGAGTTAAGCGCGCGGCTAAGATCAGACGGCGTCAGGATCGGCTCATGCACGGGCTACACCCGAGCCATGATGGCCGACATTTTGCCATTGGCCGCCGATCAGGGCTACTCGCCCGAGGTCGTTGTTTGCGCCGGTGAGACGAGGGAAGGGCGCCCCTCGCCATTGATGATGTGGAAGGCTCTGGTCGAATTGGGCGCCTGGCCGGCCGGTGCGTGCGTCAAGATCGATGACGCCACAGTCGGTATTGAAGAAGGACTCGCTGCGGGAGCCTGGGTGGTGGGCCTATCGGCTTCCGGCAATGGAGTGGGCCTTTCGCGAGAGGCGCTTGCCGCGCTTTCGCAGGGCGAGCACGATAGGCGCATTGCCGCCGCTGCGCAGGCGCTCGAAAGATCTGGAGCGCACTATGTGGTCGAGAGCGTAGCCGATCTGGGCCCGGTGTTGGATGACATCGCGGCGAGGATCGCTGCCGGCGAGCCGCCAGCGAAACGCGTCCTGCCTCAAGCCCGCTCGGATCAAGGACAAACGTAGTCCTGAGACGTCCTGTAGGCGCTGCCTCCAAGCGAATTCGGCAAGCAAGCGAAGACGAGGCTGGTCGCTCATTTGGCCACCGTCGCGCCATTTGGCGTCCCCGGCATGAATGTGTGTTTGCCAGTCTGGGCAAATCACAGTGGGAAGGATGTGAAGCTTGGGAGTGTGGACGATGAGGGCGAACAAGGCGCGATTTGGGGCCCTGTTGAGTGTGGTCTTGGCCAATGGGATTCTGGCCGCGACGGCCACCGGGGCCGCGCCCGCGTCGTCAATCGAAGGCAAGGCGGCCGCGCGATTTGACGCCGTCGCCAATGATCGCGCGCAGCTGCGCCTGTTTCTGAAAAACATGCCCAAGGGCGGCGACCTGCACAACCATTTGTGGGGCGCGCCCTATGCCGAAGACTTCCTGGCCTGGGCCGGCGCTGATGGCCAGTGCCTGACCACCGGCGCTAAACCGGAGATCGTGACGGGGGCCTGCGACGATCCGGGAAGGACTTCGGCCAAAGATCTGGGGCGGCGCGATCCGGCCCTCTACAACCGGGCGATCGACGCCTTGTCGATGCGGAACTATGCGCCCGGCGCTGACGGGGCGGCTACTTCTGGCCATGATCAATTCTTTTCGACCTTTGGCAGGTTCGCTGCGTCGGCCCTGCGCAATATGGGGCCGATGATCGCCGTGACCCGCGACTATGCCGCCGCTGATCATGTCAGCTATGTCGAGAGCTCTGCCAATCCAAACGCCATGAGGGTCTTCGCCGTTGCCGGACAGGCCGATTGGAGCGGCGATTTCGAGGGTGCTTTCGCGCGACTAGCGCCCGGACTTGCGCCGATGGTCGCAGAGGTTGGGCGTGAGATGGATGCCGCTCTCGCCGATGCCGACCGGCGCCAGGGCTGCGCACCGGGCGTTGCCGCCAAGGCGGGGCCATGCGGTGTGATGCTTGGCTTTCAGCCTTTCGTCGAGCGGGCTCAGCCGCCGGGATTTGTCTTTGCCCAGATGCTGGCGGCTTTCGCCCTTGTCGAGGCCGACCCTCGCTTCGTGGGGGTCAACATCGTCAATCCCGAGGACGACCCGATCTCGCTTGCCGACTATTCGCTGCATATGCGGATGTTCAGGTTCCTGGCCGCCCGCTATCCCAAGGTGCCGCTGTCTCTGCACGCTGGCGAACTGACCCTGGGCCTGGTCCCGCCCCGCGACCTCGCCTTTCATATCCGCGAAGCCGTCGAGGTCGCCGGCGCCAAGCGGATTGGCCATGGCGTCGATATTGCCTACGAGGACGACGCTGAGGGGCTCCTGGCGCACATGGCCCGTGATCGCGTGGCCGTGGAGATCAATCTGACCAGCAACGACGTCATCCTCGGCGTAAAGGGCGCCGATCACCCCATCGCCCTCTATCGCAAGGCCGGGGTGCCTGTGGTGTTGTCGACCGACGACGAAGGCGTCTCGCGCATCGACATGACCAACGAATACCTGCGGGCCGCCACCGAGCATGGCCTGCGCTATACCGATCTCAAAAGCATGGCCCGCGACAGCCTGGAGTATGCGTTCCTGCCCGGCGCCAGCCTCTGGATCGCGAAGGGTGTTCGCGTTCCGGCCTGCGCCGCGACCGGAGAGGTTTGTGACGCCTTCCTGACCCAAAGCGTCAAGGCGACGGCGCAGTGGAGGCTTGAGCAGGATTTCGAATCTTTCGAGCGTTCGTTCAGCAATCGCCAGGGCCCGAACCGCTCAAAATCTGGATTCATGCTAAAGCGCGCGCAGTAGATTGCTGTTCTTGAGGTTTCGGTCTGGACCTTGGCGCCGAAGCTGTGTGCTTGTCACCTAGAGCAGCAATCCAAACAGCCTGCAGTCCCGCCGCTCGCCGTCGCGATGGATATGGCCTTTGAGATAGCCCTCGGGGTCGAAGCCCACCCGCTCCAGAAGACGCTCGGCGCGGGTGTCTCCCACATGGGTTCGGGCGATCAGGCGCTTGAGGCCGATCGAAGCGGCGTGAGCCAGTAGTGCGCTAACGGCCTCCAGGCCATAGCCCTGGCCCCAGCCCTCGGGGGCGACCATGAACCGCAGCTCGGCGCGATGATGGCGTTGATCGATATCAATCAGTTCGCAATAGCCGAGGAAGTCTCCAGTTGCCGACTGGCGGACCGCCCAGTAGTGGGCCTTGCCCTCGTCCATTTCGGCGACCTGGGCGATAACGCAGGCCTCGACCTCTTCAGGGTCATCGATCGGTGCCTGATCCCAGTGCGCCATGACCTCGGGATCGCTGAGGAACGGATAGACGTGCGGCGCATCCGACGATGTCAGGGGTGCCAGGGTCAGTCGCTCGGTTTCAAGGATCATTTAGGGTTTTGGCTTCGCGCTGAGGTCTTGAGTTGGCGGGCGTCCTTCCCAGCTATGGCGTGAGCGCGCCGCTAGTGGTAGAGGGGCCGCTTCGTTTTTCACGGCGGAACGTCCCGTCGCCCGGATCGAGATCAGTTTACTCATGCTCATCGGCATCCTGCTCGCCATCAACATCGTCGTCTGCCTCGGCCTGATCGGCGTGGTTCTGCTGCAGCGTTCGGAGGGGGGCGCCCTGGGCATGGGCGGTGGCAACACCGGCTTCATGACGGCGCGCGGCGCGGGCGACCTGTTGACTAGGATCACCTGGATCCTGTTCTCCATTTTCCTGGTGATCAGCCTGGTCCTGACCATCTTGACCGGCCGAATGGGCGGCGCCTCGGCCGTGGATCGGTTGAACATTGACAATCTCGATACCAAGACGCTGAACGCTCCCATCACGCCGCCGGCTCCCGTCGGCCAGGCCCCCGGGACCGCCCAGCCGGGCGCCATCCAGGCCCCGACCCCCAGCATCAACCAGCCGCTGACTTCGCAACCGGCCCCCGCGCAGCCCTCCGCGCCGGTTTCGGCCCCCGCCCAAACCCCGGCCCAGTAAACGTTTGCAGCGAAAGCTGTTGATGAACGTCGGTCTTTTCGACGCGATCGCCGAATCGCGAGTAATCTGAGCGCCCATGACCCGGTACATCTTCATCACCGGCGGCGTGGTTTCCTCGCTTGGAAAAGGCCTCGCCTCCGCAGCGCTCGGAGCGCTCCTCCAGGCTCGTGGCTACAAGGTCCGCCTTCGTAAGCTCGACCCTTATCTCAACGTCGATCCCGGCACGATGAGCCCGTATCAGCACGGCGAGGTCTTCGTAACCGACGACGGTGCCGAGACGGACCTCGACCTTGGCCACTACGAGCGCTTCACCGGCGTTTCGGCCACCAAGGCCGACAACATCACCACCGGCCAGATCTACAAGACGATCATCGAGAAGGAACGGCGCGGCGACTATCTGGGCGCGACCGTCCAGGTGATTCCGCACGTCACCAACGAGATCAAGCAGTTCGTCCTGTCGCCCGCCATGGACGAGACGGGCGAAAAGCCCGTCGACTTCGTGCTGGTCGAGATCGGCGGCACGGTCGGCGACATCGAGGGGCTGCCGTTCTTCGAGGCCATCCGCCAGCTGCGCCAGGATCTGCCGCGCGGCCAGAGCTGCTATGTCCACCTGACCCTGCTGCCGTTCATCAAGACGGCCGGCGAAATGAAGACCAAGCCGACCCAGCACTCCGTCAAGGAGTTGCGCTCTATCGGCATCCAGCCCGACATCCTGCTGTGCCGCTGCGAGCAGGAGATCCCGGTCGAGGAAAAGCGCAAGATCGCGCAGTTCTGCAACGTGCGGCCCAGCGCCGTGATCCAGGCGATGGATAGCTCGTCGATCTATTCTGTGCCGATCGACTATCACCACGAAGGGCTCGATGCGGAGGTGCTGGACGTCTTCGGCCTGCAAGACGCGCCCAAGCCGGACCTCAGCCGCTGGGAAGCGATCGAGGAGACCGTCAATCACCCCGATGGCGAAGTGACCATCGCCGTGGTCGGCAAATATACCGTCCTGAAAGACGCCTATAAGTCGCTGATCGAGGCGCTGCATCATGGCGGTCTGGCCAACAGGGTGAAGGTCAATCTCGACTGGGTCGAGAGCGAGACCTTTGAGGGCGATCCCGGCGCGGCTGCGGCTCGCCTGGAAAATGCCCACGCCATCATGGTGCCCGGTGGCTTCGGCGAGCGGGGGGCGGAGGGCAAAATCCGCGCCGCCCAGTTCGCCCGCGAACGCAAGGTTCCGTATTTCGGCATCTGTTTTGGCATGCAGATGGCGGTCATTGAGACCCTGCGGAACGTGGCCGGCATCAAGGACGCCTCGTCCAGTGAATTTGGCCCCACCGACCGTCCGGTCGTCGGGATCATGACCGAGTGGATCAAGGGCAACGAGACCGTCCAGCGACGCTCTGGCGACGACCTAGGCGGCACCATGCGCCTGGGAGCCTTCGACGCCGTTCTGACGCCGGGGAGCAAGGTGGCCCAGATCTATGGCGACACGGCCATCAGCGAGCGCCACAGGCACCGCTACGAGGTCAATATCGGCTACAGCCACCGGATGGAGGAGTCCGGCCTGAAGCTGACCGGTCGTTCGCCTGACGGCGTGCTGCCCGAAATCGTCGAACGCGAGGACCATCCGTGGTTCATCGGCGTCCAGTTCCACCCGGAACTGAAGAGCCGTCCTTTTGCTCCGCACCCGTTGTTCGCCAGCTTTATCGCGGCTGCGAAAGAGCAGGGCAGACTGGTCTGAACAGGCGTGTTGCATGTCTGAAGAGATTCAGGCATAAGCGCGCCCTCACACGGCGGCTTGGGTTATCCTGAGTCGCCGTCTCTAATTTTCACGCTCAGCGCGCAGAGTCACTTCGATGGCCGTTCCCAAAAGAAAAACTTCGCCTTCTCGCCGGAACATGCGCCGGTCGCACCACGCCCTGGGCGCCAACTCCTTCGTGGAAGACAAGGACTCGGGCGAACTGCGTCGCCCGCACCACGTCGACCTGAAGACGGGTCTGTACAACGGCAAGCAAATCCTCACCCCCAAGGAGGACTAAGGTCTCTCCTTTACGGTTGTAAATTCGAAGACGCCGCCAGGGTTCACCCCGGCGGCGTTTTTCGTCATGGCTGTCTAAAAACGATGTTATCCTGAGCGGGCCACGGGAGGTCCACCCATGCTCACACGCCGAATTTTAGCGGCGGGACTGGGGCTGTCGTTTTTGCCTCAAGTCGCTCTGGCTGAGCAGCCTGAGCGGGCGCTCACGACGCCGCCCGAACCTGTCCTGATCCTCGACGCCTCTCTCGACCTCGACGATCGCCTGACCGTCCCGGTGACGGTCAATGGCCAGGGACCGTTCGAGTTTGTCGTCGATAGCGGTGCGGATCGCAGTGTTCTCTCCGCGCCGCTGGCCGATCGACTGGGCCTGGCTCAGGGTCCCAATGTACTGGTTCACGGGGTTGGCGGCTCGCAGATCACGCATACCGCCCAGGTTGGCGAACTTGTTGTCGGCGATACACGGCTCTCCAGCGTCAATCTTCCCATCCTTCCGCATGAACGCGTCGGCGCCGACGGCCTGCTGGGCGTCGATATCCTGGAAGGTCGTAACGTGATCATGGACTTCCGTAGGCGGAAGCTAGAGATTCGCCGCAGCCGCTCGTCCCTCGATTTCGTCCGGTTGCCCCGCGAGGTCTCGGTTATGGCGGATGATCGATTTGGCCGCCTTACGGTCGCCGACTGCCGGGTGGTCGGGGCCAAGGCCCTGGCTTTCATCGACTCTGGCGGCGGGGTCAGCATCGGCAACATGGCCCTGTCCCGCGCCATTGCCACCCGACGGCGCCGGCAGGACGATGTGAGGTCAGCCCGGTTGTTGACGGCGTCCGGCGAGATCTCCGTCGGCGAGTACCGCATCGCGCCATCCCTGACGCTGGGCGATCTGCGCATCACCAACGTGCCCATGGCCTTCGCCGACCTCCATATCTTCGATGTCTGGGGGCTCAATGATCGGCCAGCCTTGCTGCTGGGCGTCGATATCCTGCAGCTGTTTTCACGGGTCGAGCTCGATTTCGGCGCGGGGCGCGTGTTGTTCCGCATCGGCGGTGTGACGCCGCCCCGCATCCTCAGCGCCTGATCCTACTGGCTGCGTCCCCGGGCCTGGATCTGGGCGCGCCGGGCCTCCACAGCCGCAGGCGTGACTTTGCGATTGTGAGCGCTGGAACGCTCATGCTCGATCTCGAGGCCCTTGCGGAATGAGCGGTCAAAGCCGTCATCGATCAGGCTCTTGTAGAATGACAGGGTCTCCACCGGGATCGACGCCATGTCGGCGGCAAGCTTGAGCGCGGTCGGCATCAGCTCGGCGGCCGAAACCACACGATTGACCAGGCCCCATTCCGCCGCAGTCGCGGCATCAATGAAATTGCCGGTCAGTGAAAGCTCCTTGGCGCGGTAGACCCCGATCAGGCGCGACAGCTTTTGCGACAGCCCCCAGCCGGGCATGATCCCGACCCGGGCGTGGGTGTCGGCGAAGCGGGCGTTCTCGGATGCGATCAGCACATCGCAGGCCAGCGCCAGTTCGAAGCCGCCGGTGATGGCGACCCCATTGATCGCGCCGATGACCGGCTTGCGGCACAACTCGATCGCTTTGACTGGATTGGTTTCCGCGCCCTGGTCATTGGCCGCACTCATCGCCCTCGGATCGCTGCCCAGCTCTTTGAGGTCCAGCCCGGCGGTGAAGGCTTTCTCGCCGGCGCCGGTCAGCACGACCACACTGATCGCCGGGTCGGCGTCCAGCTCGAACATGACGGTATGCAGCATGGCCCGCATGGCCTTGGACAGGGCGTTCATGGCCTCTGGCCGGTTCAGGGTGACAACGGCGATCGGGCCGCTCTTCTCGACGGTCAGCATGGCGTACTCCTCTTATGACCAACGATCAGTCGTCATCCCGAGGGAAGTCAAGTTGCGCCGCAGCGCGGTCGCGGCTAAGGCTCCCGCGCCTTTCGCCTTGAGGAGTTGCCATGACCGAGATCGTCGACATCATCGCCCGCGAAATTCTCGATAGCCGGGGCAACCCGACGGTTGAGGTCGACGTGATCCTGGAAGACGGCGCCTTTGGCCGCGCCGCCGTGCCCTCGGGCGCCTCCACCGGTGCTCACGAAGCGGTCGAGAAGCGCGATGGCGACAAGAGCCGCTATCTGGGCAAGGGTGTTTTGCAAGCCGTTGATGCCGTGAACGGCGAGATCTTCGACGCCCTTTCCGGCGTCGATGCCGAAGACCAGCGCCGGCTCGACAATCTCCTGATTGATCTGGACGGCACCCCGAACAAGGCGCGCCTGGGCGCCAACGCGATCCTGGGTGTTTCGCTGGCGGCCGCCAAGGCTGCCGCCGAGTCCGCAGGTTTGCCGCTCTACAAGTATGTCGGCGGCGTCAATTCGCGCGTGCTGCCGCTGCCGATGATGAACATCATCAACGGCGGTGCCCACGCCGACAATCCGATCGACATCCAGGAATTCATGATCCTGCCGACCGGAGCCGCAAACTTTAGCGAAGCCCTGCGCATGGGCGCCGAAATCTTCCATGGCCTGAAGAAGGCCTTGAAGGACGCCGGCCATAATACCAACGTCGGCGACGAAGGCGGCTTCGCGCCCAACCTCGGTTCGGCTGAAGACGCCCTGGCGTTTATCGTCAAGGCCGGTGAGGCAGCCGGTTACAAGGCGGGCGACGATTTCGTTCTGGGTCTGGACGTCGCCGCCACCGAGTTCTTCAAGAACGGCAAGTACGAACTGGAGGGCGAAGGCAAGAGCCTGGATCCCGCCGGAATGGTCGACTACCTGGCTGGCCTGGCCGCCAAGTTCCCGATCCTGTCGATCGAGGACGGCATGTCCGAGGACGATTTCGAGGGTTGGAAGCTGCTGACCGAAGCCTTGGGCAAGAAGGTTCAGCTGGTCGGCGACGATCTGTTCGTGACCAACCCCAAGCGCCTGCAGATGGGCCTGGACAAGGGCCTGGCCAATTCAATCCTGGTGAAGGTCAATCAGATCGGCACGCTGTCTGAAACCATCGACGCCGTCGATCTGGCCCACCGTGCCGGCTATACCAGCGTGATGAGCCACCGCTCGGGCGAGACTGAGGACTCGACCATCGCCGATCTCGCGGTCGCGCTGAACTGCGGGCAGATCAAGACCGGTTCGCTGGCCCGTTCGGACCGGCTTGCCAAGTACAATCAACTGCTGCGCATCGAGCAGATGCTGGACGATCAGGCCGTCTATGCGGGTCGATCGGCTCTCAAGGGGCGCTGATCGGCCCTAAAGTGTGAACTTCAGGAGGGCGCGGCTTCGGACAGGAGCTGCGCCTTTTCTTTGAGGCAGGCGAGGGGCTAGTCCTTCTTTATGGCCGTATAGGCCGTGATGGCGTGATCGGCGGGATCGCCCACCGAGCCGCCCTCCGGCACTTGCCCCACGGCCCGAACCATCTGGGTCGATCGCGCGTGACCATAGGCTATCCGGCGGTCTCCTACCTCTCAGAGCGTTCTGACGATGGACGCAGTCATGGGAATGGTCAGCCCGCCGGCCAAGGATGGCGATTCTCGCGAGCACGTGGTCAGCATGCCGTCGGCTGTCGCGGCGCCGGATCAGACGCCCTCATTTTTTCTATAAGCCCCTCCCGGCAGGGCGTCAGCGGCGGAACTCTTGTCTTCGCGGGTGCGAAATGAGCACGGCGATGCGGTATCTAGATGCCGGTGAAACGATCTCAAATGAAAGCATCGGGCGGCGGCGGCCTCAGGATCGCAGACGCACTTCGTCAGCCCTTATTCAGAAGGCGTTAAGCACGATCTGAGACCCTGAGAATCCCCTCCCGGGATTCTCAGATGTTCGCCCGACTGCAACCGATCCTGCCGACCGCGGCGATCCTTTTCCTGATCTTCTACTTCGTGTTTCACGCCCTGACCGGCGAACGCGGGCTATTGTCGACGTCTCAACGCAATGCAGATCTTGCGGCCAAGACGAAGGAGCTCAAGAAGATCCACGCTGAAAGGATGGACCTGGAGGCTCGGGCTCGTCTATTACGCAGCGGCAGTCTGTCGGCCGATCTTCTGGAAGAACGCGCACGTTCTCTCCTGGGATATGCCGACCCGAGGGACTACGTGATCCGAACCAAGCGCTAGCGCTTTCGGGTCACGGCCGACGGCGCGGACTGGCGATGGTTCTCCGGCTCATCCGATCCGGGAGCGATCTGGGCGTGACATGTGGAACACTTCCTTCGCGGAACCGACGACGATTTCGGCGGGACGTGCTCTGGGATGAAGGCCGCGATGAAGATTGGCCAAGGAGAGTTGAATGGCGCGAACGCGCAAGGGTGAAGCTTCCGAGGGTAAAGCGGTTGATACCGGTGTCAACGCTTTGGTCGGCAAGGACGAGCTTCTGAAGTTCTATCACGACATGCTGCTCATTCGCCGCTTCGAGGAGCGTGCGGGCCAGCTTTACGGCATGGGTCTGATCGGCGGGTTCTGCCACCTCTATATCGGTCAGGAAGCCATCGCGGTCGGCATGCAGTCGATCCAGCAGAAGGGCGACCAGATCATTACGGGCTACCGTGACCACGGCCACATGCTGGC
>JANOSS010000138.1:0-4440 GCA_031415995.1 Caulobacter sp.
CATAAAATTCAGCCTCATGAAAGGCTTGCGCCCGGTTCCGGACCCGTAAGGGGGTTGGATCAGGAGCCCTTGCCGGGCTTTTCGCTGAAGTATTTCTCGAACTTGCCGGTCTCGCGCTCGAAGTCGTCGCGGTCGGCGGGCGGCTCGCCCTTAACCGTGATGTTGGGCCAGACCTTGGCGTAGTCGGAATTGATCCGCAGCCACTTGCCGTCGGCCTCGTCTTCGGTGTCGGGCTTGATGGCGTCGACCGGGCACTCCGGCTCGCAGACGCCGCAATCGATGCACTCGTCGGGATTGATGGCCAGGAAGTTCTCGCCCTCATAGAAGCAGTCGACCGGGCATACCTCGACGCAGTCCATGTACTTGCATTTGATGCAGGCGTCGGTGACGATATAGGTCATCGAGAACTCGATTGGTGCTGACGGCGTTCGGCGCGGCGGTTTTCGAAGGCGCGGGGCCGCTTGTCAATGCGGCTTGCTCGCGCGAGGCCACAGGAATTCTCGCTGCGCCGTCAGAGATGGACGCGCAGAGGTGCTCAGGGCGACCGCCGCTGCGGCGACGGGTCATCTGGGCGCTCATCATTTCTTATCCAAAACAACGCCAGTCTCCGAAACAGGAAACGCTCAAGAAAAACAACGTCGAGAACCCGACACAATGATCAAGTCGACTGCGGAAGTCAGGTGTCTGCCAGAGTCCGAGACCGGACCGGCGCGCCTGGCCGACCCACGCGCCGTCGGCTTCGCGCAATTCGTGCTGCATCTGCCATTCGCCGCAGCGTTGCTGGATCGTGATCTGTGCCTGCTCGCCGTCAGCCGCGAGTGGACCGCCCAGGCCCTGGCGCCGGATCTGCGACCGGGCGTCGATGCGCGCCGCGCGCTGGTGACGGGCGAAGACGTCCTGGCGCTGATGAAATGCGCGCGGGCAGGCGATGCCTTCTCGCGTTATCTGCCGAGCCTGGACGCCGACGGCGTCCAGCGCATCTGGCGCACCGAGTTCAGCGCCTGCCGCGACGAGGGTGAGCAGCCCTATGCCGTGATGGTCACGGCCCGTGACGTCACCGGCTATGCGCAGGCCACCCTGCGGGCCGAGCGCGATCAGCAGCGCCTGCGCATGGCGCTGGAGCTGGATGGCCTGCTGGTGCGCGAATACGACCTGAACACCCGTGAAGTGGTATTTTCGGGCGCGACGCCGGATCTTGAGAAGTGGTGCCGGTTCAAGACCGACCCGCTGGAGATCATCCATCCGGACGACCGAGACCGGGTGGCCGCCCTGGTGGCGGCGCGCAAGCCGGGCGAGACCGGGGTCTATGAGTTCCGCCTCGATCGCGATGACGGGATCGAGACCTGGGTGCGCTCGGCCAGCAAGGTGCTGGTCGGGGCCAATGGCCGGCCCGACCGGCTGGTCAACCTGTTCAAGGACATCACTGACCGCCGTCGTCAGACCGAGGCGGTCGAGACCCTGGCCTTCAAGGATCCACTGACCGAGCTGCCCAATCGAGCCCTGTTTCAGCACAAGTTCCAGGAGGCGGTCAGCGCGTCCGAGTTGCTGGGCGAGATGTTCGGCCTGATCATGATCGACGTCGATCACTTCAAGGACATCAACGACACCCTGGGCCACGACGCCGGCGACGCCCTGCTCAAGCGTCTGGCAGACATGCTGCGCCACGCCTTCCGGGCCGACGACACGGTGGCGCGGCTGGGCGGCGACGAGTTTGCGGTCATCCTGCGCGGCCTGCACTGCGAGGCCGACATGCTGCGGCCGATCCAGACCCTGCAGGAGCTGCTGCGCCGTCCCATCGAGCATGGCGGCCGCAGTTTCACCTGCAGCGCCAGCATCGGCGCGGCCTTGCACGGCGACATGGACGCCGACCCCTCGCACATGATCAAGAACGCCGACATCGCCCTCTATCGAGCCAAGGACGCGGGCCGCAATCGCAGCGTGGTGTTCCAGCCCTCGATGCGTTCGGAACTGGAGCAGCGGATCGAGCTGCTGCGCGACGTGCGGGCCGGCATCGCGGCCGGCGAGTTCGTGCTGTTCTACCAGCCGGTAGTCGATGTGCGCCAAGGCGGCGTCACCGGCTTCGAGGCCCTGATGCGCTGGGCCCATCCTGAACAGGGCATACTGGCGCCGGCCCGCTTCATGGCGGCGTTCGAGGATCAGGACCTGTCGCTGAAGCTGGGCGATGTGGCCTTCGATGCGGCGCTGACGCAGATGCGCGACTGGATCGACACCGGCGTCGACTTCGGCCGGGTCGCCGTCAACATCTCGGCCGCCCAGTTCCGCAGCGGCCGCCTGGCCGAGGAGATCCAGGCGCGGCTGGCCCATGCCAGGGTGCCATGCGATCGGCTGACCATCGAGGTCACCGAGAACGTCTATATGGGCTGGGGCTCGGACATGGTCAGCGAGACCGTCAAGCGCCTGCACGACGCCGGCGTGATGATTGCGCTGGATGATTTCGGCACCGGCTATGCCAGCCTGGCCAATCTGCGGCAGTTCCCGATCGACCGCCTGAAGATCGACAAGTCCTTCGTCCAGAACGCGCAGGACGAGGCTATTGTCAGGGCGGTGATCACCCTGGGCTCGTCCATGGGCATGAAGGTCGTGGCCGAGGGGGTCGAGGACGCCGAGCAATTGGCCAAGCTGATCGGCTATGGCTGCGACCAGGTGCAGGGCTATCACTTCGGCCGGCCGATGCCGGCGTCCGAGGTGCCGGGGTTCCTGGCGGGGTTTAAGCAGTAGGGCTACTCGCCCCCTCCTGGCTACTTCGCAGCCGTCCTTCCCCGCAGGGGGAAGACGAAGTCGCGCCGACCTCATCTTCCCCCTGCGGGAGAGGAGCGCCGAAGGCGCGGAGGGGGCAAGTCTGCTGCTACCCCACAGCCTCGTACAATTCCCGCGCCTCACTCGCCGACCCGCGACGTTCGCCCGAGGCCAGCACCCGCACTGACACCAGCCGCCCGCCGATCCCGAACACCAGCACATCCCCGGCCTTCAGCGTCCGCGACGGCTTGTCCACCCGGCTTTCAACCCCGCTGCGGGTCAGGCGGATGCGGCCTTCTTCCACAAAGCGGCAGGCCAGCGAGCGGGTCTTGAAGAACCGCGCGCGCCACAGCCAGACGTCGGCGCGGCAGGCCTCATCAACGCCCTCGCTCACGAGGTTGCTTTCTGGGCGGCCGCCTTCCGCCGACGGGGCTTCTTGCGGCGGGGGGGCGGCTCGGTCAGCTTGGCCAGGGCGGCGAACGGCGAGTCCGGGCGCGCAGCGATCGTTACCTCGGCCTTGGCCGCGCCGCGCCGCTTCCAGATGATCGGGGCGTCGGACTTGGGCCGGATGGCCCGCGTGTAGTCCAGGGCCCGCAGCACGGCCGAGCCCTGGGCGGCGGTCCAGTCCAGGCTCTGCAAGGCCGCCTCGCTCAGCACCACGCCGCCCGGTTTCTGCTCGGCCCGCAGCAGGTCGTCCAGCCGCTCCAGCATCTCGACGGGCGCAGTGAAGCCGCTCACCGCCCGCAGGCCGCTGGCGGCCAGTTCCTGCGCCGAGGGCGGCGGCGAGGGCAGGGCGGCCAGCCTGGCCCGATCGCCGCGCCAGCCGCCGGGACTCAGCGCCCGGGCGCAGGCGATGGCTTCTGGCCGCAGCATGGCGGGCAGGTAGAGGCTGAAGGCGCCGATGCGAACGCCCAGGGCCTTGAGCGTGCGGCGTTCAGCCTGGCTGAGGGCCTTCAGTTCGGGATCCAGCGGCCGCTTGTCGAGCACGCCGCAGGCTTCCAGCAGGCGGTGCGCCAGACCGCGCGGCAGGCCGCGCAGCTCGGACCCGGCCAGGGCCCGCTCCAGTTTGCGCAGGGGCGCCAGATGCCGGTCGACCTCGGCGACCAGGAAGGCGTCCAGCCGGCGTTCCGCCCGCTCGCGCACGGTGGCGGGGCCCAGCTCGCCCAGCAGCCTGGCGTGGGGCGACAGCAGGGCGCCGCCCCCGGACGTCGAGGAGGGGCGCACCACCCCGGCAATCTCGCCGCGCCACAGGATCGCGCTGTCGGGACTGAGGGCGAAGGCGTCGTCGGTCTCGCCGGTCAGGGCGCCCAGGCGCTTGGCGATCTCGGGGCCCACCGCGCGCACGGCCGCATTGCGTAGCGCCTTTTCCTCGAGGGCGCTGGCCCCCTTTTCGGGCGTGAAGGTGACGCCGGCCAGGTGACCGACCACATGGCCCTCGACCGTCACGGCGCCGTCCTGGCCGACCCCGGCCAGCATCGTCTCGCGCTCGCCCAGCTGGCGCATCAGCACGCTGGTGCGACGGTCGATGAACCGGGCCATCAGCTTCACGTGCAGGGTGTCGCTGATGCGGTCTTCGAGTTGGCGAGTGAGGCCTTGCCAATGGACGGGATTGGCCAGCCAATCACTGCGATTGGCGATGTAGGACAGGGTCCGTACGCCCGACAGGCGCGCGGCCAGGCTGTC
>JANOSS010000139.1:0-48862 GCA_031415995.1 Caulobacter sp.
ATGCGGGATCCTGGCCGGCCAGCCAGGATCCCGCGTACCGACGCACCATCATAGCAGCTGTAGATAGACAATCCCGGAAGCCTCGAAGAGGCTATCCGGGACCCAGGGGCAACCGCATTGCATTGGCCCCTGGGTCCCGGCGCTACGGCCGGGATGACAAGGAATAGGATGCAGGACTTGAAGCGTTTCCTCCTGACCGCCGCCTTCGCCGCCCTGGCCACCGCCGCCTCGGCCGCGCCCTTGCTGGCCCCGGTGTTCAGCGACCACGCGGTCCTGCAACGCGGCCAGCCGATCCGGGTGTGGGGCGCGGCCCAGCCCGGCGCCGGCGTCGATATCGATCTGTCCGGCGCGACCATCTCGGCGACGGCCGACGCCCGGGGCCGCTGGTCCGCCGCCCTGCCGGCCCGCGAGCCCGGCGAGGCCCTGACCCTGAGCGTCCGTTCCGGCGGCGAGCGCCAGACGATCTCGGACCTGCTGATGGGCGACGTCTGGCTGTGTTCGGGCCAGTCGAACATGGAGATGCCGCTGCGCCGGATCATGAACGGCGACAGCGAGACGGCCGGCGCGACCGATCGCGATATCCGCCTGCTGCAGACCGGCCGCGTCAGCCTGCCGGCTCCGACCTCGGCCCTGTCTGGTGAGGCCGTCTGGCGCGTCGCCAGTCCGCAGAGCGCGGCCAATTTCGCCGCCGCCTGCTTCTTCATGGGCCGCGACATCAAGAAGACCACCGGCGTTCCGGTCGGCCTGATCGACGCCACCTGGGGCGGATCGATCATCCAGGACTGGATCAGCCGCGAGGGCCTTACGGCGCAGGGCAACTATGACGACGGCCTGGCGATCCTGTCGGAATATGCCAGGTCGCCCGCAGCCGGCATGGCGAGCTGGAACGCGATGCTGGAGCGCTGGGCGGCGCGTGTGGAGCCCCAGGCCAGCCACTGGAGTCGCGCCGATTTTGACGACCGCGCCTGGGCCAGCCTGCCGGCCGAGGGCTTCTGGGAAGCCGCGCCGGCTCTGTCGACCTTCGACGGTGTGATCTGGCTGCGGGGCGCGATCACCCTGAGCGCCAAACAGGCCGCCCAGGCCGCGACCCTGTCGCTGGGTCCGGTCGACGACCTCGACACCACCTTCGTCAACGGCCGGCAGCTGGGCTCGAAAGAGGGCTGGGATACGCCGCGCGACTATCCCTTGGCGAGCGGCGCACTCAAGGCCGGTCGCAATGTCATCGCCCTGCGGGTGGTCGACACCGGCGGCGGGGGCGGGGCCTGGGGCGCGGCGGCGCAGAAGGGCCTGAAGCTGGCCGATGGCCAGTTCGTGCCGCTGGACGGGGCCTGGCGCTACAAGGTCTCGGCCACCCTGGACCAGGCCGGTCTGCCGCCGCACGCGCCCTGGCTGGGGGCCAGCGGCCTTTCGACCCTGCACAACGGCATGATCGCCCCCCTGGCGCCCTACGGCCTCAAAGGTTTCGCCTGGTACCAGGGCGAGTCCAATGTCACGCAGCCGCCGGAATATGCCCGCCTGATGCCGGCCCTGATCGCGGACTGGCGACGGGCGTTCGACAACCCAGACCTGCCGTTCCTGATGGTGCAGCTGGCCAGTTTTGGGGCCTACAGGTCGGTTCCCGCCGAGTCCGGCTGGGCGGCCCTGCGCGATGTTCAGCGACGCGCGACGGCGGCCGATCCCAAGGTGGGCATGGCCTCGGCGGTCGACCTGGGCGACATCTACGACATCCATCCCACCAACAAGCAGCAGGTCGGGGCGCGCCTGGCCCTGCTGGCCCGCAAGCTGGCCTATGGCGAGACCACGCTGAACGCCGCCGGTCCCGCGCCGTTGTCGGCGCGCCGCGAGGGCGGGGCGGTGGTCGTGACCTTCGACCAGCCGCTGGTGGTGTTTGGCGCGAGCCGGCCGGCGGGATTGGAACTGTGCGACGCGACGGCAGCCTGCCGCTTTGTCGATGCGACCGTGCAGGGGGCCACCGTCTCCATGGCCGCGCCGGCGGGTATGACGCCCGTCAAGGTGCGCTTCGCCTGGGCTGAGAGCCCGATCCTCAACCTCTATGGCTTCAACCGCCTGCCGGCGACGCCGTTCGAGTTGACCCTGAACTAGAGCGTTATTCGGCGAAGTGGATACCGGTTCGCCGCCGAAATAACGCGTCGAAACAAGACTCTAGAGCAAACGACATGATTCAATCATGGCGACCTTTGCTCTAGGGCTGCCAACTCGGCGCAGATGTCCCAGACCGCCCGGATCCTGGTCGAAGGCCTGCCGCTCGCCAAGCCCGGTGGGCCGGGGCCTAAACCGCTACGGTCTTGAGCCGGTCGCGCAGCGAGCCGAGCTCTTCCAGCGGCAGGTCCAGCTGGCAGAGGATCTTCTCGGGGATCGTCGCGGCCTGGTCGCGCAGGGCCGCGCCCCGGTCGGTGAGGGCGACGATCACGCGGCGCTCGTCCTTGGGATCGCGGGCGCGGGCGATCAGGCCGCCGGCCTCAAGGCGTTTCAGCAGTGGGGTCAGGGTGCTGGAGTTGAGGTCCAGCGCGTCGCCCAGGGCACCCACGGTGCGCGGGCTGGCCTCCCACAGCACCAGCATGGCCAGATACTGCGGATAGGTCAGGCCCAGGGCGTCGAGCAGCGGGCGATACAGCCGCGTGACGCGATTGGCCGCGCCATACAGTGCAAAGCACAGCTGACGGTCGAGGCGCAAGGCCTCGACCGGAGCGGATGCGGACTTGGGCTTGGTCGGGCTCATGCGGCCTTTACGGTGATGGCGACGTCTATATTGCCGCGCGTGGCGTTCGAATAGGGGCAGACCTTGTGGGCCGTCGCAACCAGGGCTTCGGCGTCGGCCTGCGACAGGCCCTGGGTTTCGACTTCCAGAGCCACTTCCAGCTTGAAGCCGACCTCGATGGGCAGCAGGCCGACCACGCCGGTGACCTGCGAGCCGGTCAGGGCGATTTTCTGCTGGCGCGCCACGTGGCCCATGGCGCTCTGGAAACAGGCGGCGTAGCCGGCCGCGAACAGCTGCTCGGGATTGGAGCCGGTTTCCTTGCCGCCCAGGGCCTTGGGCATGGACAGCTGCAGATCCAGCAAACCATCGTCGCTGCGGACATGGCCTTCGCGGCCGCCGACGACGGTGGCGCGGGCTTCATAAAGAGTGCTCATGGGGTCGCTCCTTGCGAGTGATAATGTGAGCGATTTAATCGTGTGCGATATAAATGCAAGGCCTCGAGGGTAATTTAGGTCGCGCACGACTGAATTTTCCTGGAAGGCCTCAGGCCGCCCAGGCGGCCGCGAAGCGCTTGAGCAGCGAGCGGGCGGCGCTTTCGGCGCTGGAGGTGACGGCCTCCAGGCGCAGGAAGAGGTCGCCGGCCGCATGCGGTCCCCGCGGCGGCAGGCCCTGGCCCGGCAGGCGGACCAGACCGCGCGAGGCGGCCTTGGTCGAGATCCAGGCCAGGCGCGGACCCAGGGCGGTGTCGACCTCGACCCGGCCGCCCTCGGCCAGGACGCGCTTGTCGATCTTGCCGGTCAGCCACAGGTCATCGCCGCGGATCAGGGCGTCGCGGGCACCCTGGTGGCGAACCACGAAGGTGACGCCGTCGACCCGTACCTTGTCGTCGACGCGCAGGCCGGCGGGCAGTTTCAGGCGCAATTGGCGGCCATCGATAGCCAGATCCATCGACCCGCCGCTGACGGCGGTGGCGACATCGATCTCCAGGATCGCCTGCTGGGCCACCTTGGCGGTGGGCGTCGTGCAGGCCGGCGGGAAATGGATCGCGCGGGGCGGTGGCTGGTCCTGCAGCAGGCGATAGGCGGCCAGCACCTCGCGGAACAGGGCCGCATCGCCGCCGGGACGATCGGGATGGGCCCGCTTGGCCGCTTCGCGATAGGCCGCCCGCAACTCGCGTTCGCCCGCGCCGGGCGCGACGCCCAGCAGGGCGCGGGCGGCGGAAAGGGTCAGGGAAGAGGCTGGCCGCGGAGACATCGGGCCGACCCTGCCGGGACTTGGTCAACGCCGGGTTAAGTTAAGACTTTCAGTTGCGGTGGTGGAGATGCCCCGGCGTGTCTATATGCCCATCATGACCGAAGAGACCCTGATCCCCGCCACGCCCAGCGAAGATGACTATGTCCGCCAGGTGACGCAGTCCGCGCCCCTGCCTCTGCTGCCGGAAAACGACCCGCTGGCGCTGTTCGCCGAATGGCTGGCCGAGGCCGGCAAGAAGGAGCCCAACGACCCCAACGCCGTGGCGGTCTCGACGGTCGACGCCGAGGGCATGCCGGATTCGCGGATGGTGCTGCTGAAGGATTTCGACGCCCGCGGCTTTGTCTTCTACACCAACACCCAGAGCGCCAAGGGCGTGGAGCTGACCGGCCAGCCCAAGGCGGCGCTGCTGTTTCACTGGAAATCCTTGCGCCGGCAGGTGCGGATCCGCGGCGTGGTCGAGCCGGTCAGCGCGGCTGAGGCCGACGCCTATTTCGCCAGCCGCGCCCGCCACAGCCAGCTGGGCGCCTGGGCCAGCGACCAGTCGCAGCCTCTGCCCGACCGCCTGGCCCTGGAAAAGCGCGTTGCCGAGATGGGGCTGAAATTTGGCCTCGGCAAGGTGCCGCGCCCGCCGCACTGGTCAGGCTACCGCGTGGTTCCACAGGTCATCGAGTTCTGGCGCGACCGGCCGTTCCGCCTGCACGAGCGGCTGGTCTATGGCCGGGTCGGCGAGGGCTGGACGACCAAACGACTGTTTCCCTGAGTCACTTTTTCGCCTGCGCCCCGTAGCGCGCCAGGAAGGTCTCGACCGCGTCGTCGCAGATGTCGGTCAGGGGCCGACCTGGCAGGGTTTCGTCGCCGGCCGTGAGGCCCAGCACCAGGGTGACGTGATCGATCATGCCCATCAGCTGGCCGGCCGCCCACGAGGGCTTGTCGACAATGATCTCGCCGGTCTTGACCAGATCCTCGACCACCGCGATGGCCGCGCCGCCCAGCTCGTCGCGGGCGCCTTGCAGGAAATAGTCGGCCACCTCGTCGAAGCGCCGGCGCTCGGCCGTCACCAGGCGAAACATCGCCCGGGTCACCGGACGGGTCAGGAAGAGCGCATAGGCGTTGGTGAAGGCCAGCAGGCGGGTGCGGGCGTCGCCCCGGGTGCTCACGCTTTCACGAACCGGCGCGGTGATGTCGCGCGCGGTTTCCAGCACAACCACCTTGAACAGATCGGCCTTGCCGGGGAAATAGGCGTAGAGGGTCGCTGTCGAGACACAGGCGGCGCGTGCCACCACTTCCATGCCGGCGTCGCGATAGCCTTCGAGCAGGAACTGCGCCCGTGCGGCCGCGACGATATCATGTCTCTTGTGTTCAGCCCTCTTGAGGCCGGCGCCCATCAGCATTTTAAAAAACTCTAACCGTTACTGAGCTGCAAGTTAATCGAGTATCAGGGACCGGCGCAAGCCATGGGCGAGGACTTGGGCTCGAGATTCGGTTATGGCACCCCGGCGCCGGTCTGCGAGCGCGAAGCGACAGGATTTTGGGCGTGAACAAGGACGCTGAGAGCGCGCGCGAACAGGAAGTGGCGACCTGGTTCGCCCAGCGGGCCGAGAACACGATCGAAACCTCCTGCGCCCGGGTGTTCCTGATCGGCGACGCCGCCTTCAAGGTGAAGCGGCCCGTCGATTTCGGCTTCCTCGACTATTCCACCCTGGAGCTGCGGCGCTGGGCGCTGGAGCGCGAGCTGGTGTTCAACCGCGCCGCTGCGCCCGACATCTATCGCACCGTCCGGCGACTGACCCGTGACGCCGGGGGCGGTCTTGAGGTCGATGGCGAGGGTGAGGTTGTCGAATATGCGCTGGAGATGCGCCGCTTTGACGAGCAGGGCGTTCTGGCCACCCAGCCCTGGGCCATTGACGATGCTCTGGAAGACGCCCTGGGCCGCACCGTGGCGCGCTTCCACGACGGCGCTACCCTGCGGCCGCAGGGCGGCGGCGTGAATGCTCTGGGCTACACGATCCGCTCCAACGCCAATCTGCTCAGGGGCCTGGCCCCGCGTCTGGGCGCGTTGGCCGTCGAGCGTCTGATCGCCGAGACCGATCTGGCCCTGGAACGCCTCGGCCCGTTGCTGGACGCCCGAGCCACCGAGGGCTTCGCCCGCCACTGCCATGGCGACCTGCACCTGGGGAACATCCTGATCGAGGACGGCAGGCCGATCCTGTTCGACTGCATCGAGTTCAACGACACCCTGTCGGACATCGACATCCAGTACGATCTGGCCTTCCTGCTGATGGACCTGGACTTCCGTCGTCGCCGCGATGCGGCCGGCCGGGTGCTGAACGCCTATCTGGACGAGGCGGCCCGCAGCTTTGGCGACGGTCTGTGGACCGGGCTGGCCGCCCTGCCGCTGATGCTGTCGGTGCGCGCTGCCGTGCGCACCCACGTCTGGGCCTATACCGGCGATGACGAAGCGGCGCGGGCCTATCTGGCCACGGCTCTCGAGCATCTGGCGCCCAGGCCGGTCAGCTTGGTGGCGACCGGGGGCCTGTCGGGCTCGGGCAAGTCGACCTTCGCCCGCGTCTGCGCGCCAGGCCTGGGCTCGGCTCCGGGCGCGGTGGTCCTTAGGACGGACGAGATCCGCAAGCGCCTGTCGGGCGTGCCTTCGCTGCAGCGTCTGCCGCGCGAGGCCTATACGCCGGAGATGAGTGTGCGGGTCTATGACCAGCTGTTCAACGACGCGGCCCTGGCCCTCAAGGCTGGCCGGTCGGTGGTGCTGGACGCGGTGTTCATGAAGCCCGAGGAACGCGCGCGGGCCCAGGCCCTGGCCGCATCTGCCGATGTCGCCTTCCAGGGCGTCTGGCTGGAGGCGCCGCCGGAAGTCCTGCGCGCGCGGGTCGCCGCGCGGGTCAATGATGCGTCGGACGCCGATGTCGCGGTGCTGGAAACCCAGCTGAGTCGCCAGAGCGGCGAGATCGACTGGCGCCGGGTCGACACAGTCAGCGCGTTCGAGGACGAGGCGCGGGCCCTGGCCGAGGCGATGGGGTAGAGCGTTTTCCGGGTTCGGATTGTTGCATCACGCCGCGTCGTGCAGCGCGCCCGTCCCGGACATGTCGGCGCTGACGGCCCGGGCGATCGCCGTGATCAGGGCCGCCGGATTGACCGGCTTTCCCAGGTGATCGTTGAAGCCCATCTTCAGGAAGCGCTCGCGGTCGCCTGCCATGGCCGAGGCCGTCAGGGCGATGACCGGCAGGTTCGGATCGCCCGCAGCCCCGGAACGAATAGCCCCCAGCGCGGTGATGCCGTCCATCACCGGCATGTTGATGTCCATCAGCACGCAGTCGAAGCCCCCGCCGGCCATGGCCTCCAGAGCCGCCTGACCGTCGTCGACCACAGTCAGGGACAGGCCGGTGGCTTCCAGCATGGTCTTGACGACCAACTGGTTGATCGCATTGTCCTCGGCCATCAGCACCCGGACCGAGCTCATCGAGGCCTCGTCGTCCCGCGTCGCTTCTGTCGCCTGTTGCGGCTCCGCCTCGGGCGCGCGGATGCTGAAGATGAAGCAGGCGCCGGTGTCGCGGGGCACCAGGGTCAGATCGCCGCCCATCTGCCGGGCCAGGGCGCGCGAGATGGTCAGACCCAGCCCCGCGCCGCCGTGACGCCGCGAGATGGTGTCGTCGGCCTGGGTGAAGCTTTCGAAAACCCGGCCCACGGCCTCGGGCGGCACGCCCGGCCCGGTGTCGCGCACGGCGAAGAAGATCTCCTGCCCGCCGCTGGTCGGCGCACTTGGCGCGTAGACGTGCAGGTCGACGCCGCCCTCGACGACGAACTTCAGGGCGTTGGAAATCAGGTTCATCAGCACCTGACGCACGCGCAGGGCGTCGGCTTCGATCCAGGTTGGAACCCCGGCGTCGAACCGGATCGACAGGTCGAGGTTCTTGACGACGGCGACATCACGCCAGGCGCTGACGATGTCATCGACGGTCTCTTGCAGATTGAACGGCTCGGGAACCAGCTCGACCTTGCCGGCCTCGATGCGCGACAGGTCCAGGACGTCGTTGAGCAGATGCATCAGATTGTCGCCTGACTTGATCATCAGTCGAACCTGCTCGCGCTGGGGGGCTTCCAGGTTTGCACGCGACAGGGCGTGGGCCATGCCCAGCAGGCCGTTCATCGGGGTGCGCAGTTCGTGGCTGGCGACGGCGATGAAGGTGGACTTGGCGCGGGCGGCTTCCAGCGCGCGCTCGCGCTCCTCGCGCAGGCCGTGGGTCAGTTCGTCCATGCGCCGTGCGGCGGCACGGTTGGAGATCATGGTGTTGATCGTGCTCAGCGCCAGGATCAGCAGAGCCCAGCGCGCCGTCTCGGGACCGACGCCATGTGCGTCGTAAAAGAAGAACGGAAACACCATCAGGCTGGTCAGGGGCGCTACGGCGCTGACCGCCACCAGAGTCCACGGCTGGTGGCGGAAATTCTGCGTGTAGACGATCTGTCCAACCCACACCGCGAGAGCCGCCAGCTTGAGGTCGGTTGTGGTGGAGAGCCACAGCATGGCGGCCAGCCAGGCCCAGATGATGTTGATCGGCAGCGCGGCCAGCACGAACCCAGCGCGGAGGCGGCGCGAAGCGGGAACCCCGGGCGAGAACTGGCGTGTCGTCCATCGGGCCAGGCCCTCGGCGGCAAGCAGCGAGGCCAGCCAGGTCAGGGCCACAGGGGGGCCGAGCGCGCCTCCGATCACCAAGGCCGCTACCACGGCCGAGATCACGCGCGCCATGAGCAGGCGATGGGTGTCCATCGCCACCTCATCCAGCCGTTCATCAGCCCAGGGGGATTGCAACCAGCGCACCGAATCATCCTGATCAGGCCGGGGGTGGCCGAGCGAGTCAGACTAGCCTGTTAAGCCAAATCAGAGTTTGCGGCGGCCTGCGGCGGATCAGCGCGGGCGCGAGTGTGGCGCGGCGTTGCAACCGGACGCCGTTTGGCGAACGCTTTTAGCGTTCGCCCTTCGCGCGCGGCGCGTTGCGCGCCGAGGCCCCGCCCGGTAGCTTCTCCCGCATAACAAGAAGCCTTTCGGGAGAGCCAGTTCGATGCAGGGGTTGATGCAGCACGGGGCGTTGACGGTCGACAAGATCATCGACCACGCGGCCCAGTGGCACGGTAGCCGCGAAGTCGTCACGCGGTCGGTCGAGGGGCCGATCGTGCGGACGACTTACGGCGCCATCCGCGATCGCGCCAGGCGAGTGTCCAACGCACTGCTGTCGCTGGGGATCAAGCCGGGCGACCGCGTCGCGACCCTGGCCTGGAACACCGGTCGACACATGGAAGCCTGGTACGGCATCATGGGCATCGGGGCGGTGTGCCACACCCTGAACCCGCGCCTGTTCCCCGAGCAGATCGCCTGGATCGCCGACCATGCCGGCGACCGGGTGCTGTTCACCGACCTGACCTTCCTGCCGATCGTCGCGGCGATCCTGCCCAAGGTTCCCAGCATAGAGCACGTGGTCGTCTTTACCGACGGCGCACACATGCCGGCCTTCGCGCCAGCCAGCGAGGCACCGCACTTCAAGGGCGTCCACTGTTTCGAGACCCTGGTCGACAGCCACGGCGCCGACTGCGCCTGGGGCGGCTTCGACGAAGGTACGGCGGCGGGGCTCTGCTACACCTCTGGGACGACGGGCGATCCCAAGGGGGTGATGTATTCGCATCGCTCCAATTTCCTGCACACCTTCATCACCCTGCAGCCTGACGTGATGGGACTGTCGCAGCGCGACACCATCCTGCCGGTGGTGCCGATGTTCCATGCCAATGCCTGGGGTGTGGCGTTCTCGGGGCCGGCCACCGGCTGCAAGATGGTCATGCCTGGCGCCAAGATGGATGGCGCGTCGATCTTTGAACTGCTGGACAGCGAGGGGGTCACCTTCTCGGCGGCCGTGCCGACGGTCTGGCAGATGCTGTTGCAGCACCTGCGCGACAACGATCTGAAGCTGCCTGTCCTCAAGAAGGTGGTGATCGGCGGGGCGGCCTGTCCCGAGCACATCATTCGCGCCTTCCAGGAAGACTACGACGTCGAGGTCGTGCACGCCTGGGGCATGACCGAAACCTCGCCGGTCGGCACCCTGTCGGTGCTGACGGACGAACTGCTCAAGCTGCCTTACGACCAGCAGATGCCCTATCGCCTCAAGCAGGGCCGGCCACCCTTGGGTGTCGAGCTCAAGTTGACCGATGACGCCGGTCAGCGCCTGCCCCATGACGGCAAGAGCTTTGGCAATCTGAAGGTCAAGGGACCGACCATCGCCGGCGAATACTTCCGGGGCGCAGGCGGCAACATCCTTGACGAAGAGGGCTTCTTCGACACCGGCGACGTGGCCACGATCGACAATCACGGCTTCATGCAGATCACCGACCGCGCCAAGGACGTGGTGAAGTCCGGCGGCGAGTGGATCAGCACGATCGAGATCGAGAACATCGCTGCGGGGCATCCCAAGGCGGCCCTGGCGGCGGTGATCGGTGTGCCCCATCCCAAGTGGGACGAACGGCCGATCCTGCTGATCAAGCTTAAGGAGGGCGAGACCGCCACCCGCGAAGAGTTCCTCGAGTTCCTGCAGGGCAAGATCGCCAAGTGGTGGATGCCCGACGACGTGCTGTTCGTCGACGACATCCCGCTGGGCGCCACCGGCAAGATCGACAAGAAACTGATCCGTCAGCGGCTGAAGGACTATGTGCTGCCGACCGCTGTCGCCGCCGCGCCGGTGCTGGCCGCCGCCGATGGCGGGCAGGCCGCGCGCCTCTATGCGCCAGATCCGGTGGAGACGCCGTTCGATGTGGAGGCGATCGCCTCGGGGGAGTTTGAGGCCGGGGCGGTTCATGTCGAAACCGCCCCGGCCGAGATTGAGCCGACCTTCGTCGTCGCGCCTGACGCCCGAAATCTGCCGCCTGCGGAAGACCTGCCGCCGGCCGAGAACCTGGACGATCAGCCCCTGAGGCTGAGCCAGCCCGACGCCGCCGCGCCGCCCGTCGCCACGCCCGTGGCCTCGGTCGCCGAGGATCTGCCCTTCGCCATGCCGCTGACGCCGCGCGATCAGCGCAAGGCCAAGGCCGCCGCCGCCAGGGTCGGCCAGACGCCGTCCTGGGCGCCGCTCTATCTGGACCTAGCCCTGGTCATCGCCCTGGTCCCCGGACTGCTGGTGGCGGTCGGCGCGCTGGGGGTGAAGTTTGGCCTGCTGGACCTGCCGCTCGGCTACACCCTGATGGCCCAGGACTGGGCGCCGAAGGTGGCGCTCCTCAGCGTCGCCACCGGTGTGCTGGGCCTGATCATCGCCCTGATGGTCGGGTTCGGAAAGCTGTGGAAGCGGGTCCTGCTGATCCTGTTGATCACCGGCGCCACCATCGCCGCCATGCTGGGCGTCAATGCCGTCGGCGGCCGGGCACCGCCGGTGCACGACGTGTCTACCGACTGGAAGACGCCCCTGGGCTTTTCCGACGCGGCCCTGGCCGCGCGCGGGGGTTCGGCCCAGGCGGTCGAGGATGATCCCAGCCTGCCGGTCGGTTCGGTGGTCTTCGCGGGCCGCCGGGTCGCCGATGTCAATGTCGAGACCTGCGCTGCGGCGCGCCCGCTGGTGATGGAGCGCGCGCCCGCCGACGCCTATGAGGCGGCCAAGGCGGCGGTGCTGGCCTCGGGCCTGACCCTGATCACCGACGATCCGATGGACGGGCGGCTGGAGGCCACCGGCAGCAGCTACTGGTACGGGCTGGTCGACGATCTGGTGGTACGGGTGCGGCCCGACGCCGCCGGGGCGCGTGTCGACATGCGCTCGATCAGTCGCGAGGGCGGCGCCGACATGGGCCGCAACTGCCGACGGATCGAAGGGCTGCTGATCGCCATCAAGGGCTGATGACGGTTCAGCGCAGCCGGTAGTCCGCTTCCAGATCCGCAGCCCCGTCGCAGACCACACGGCGTTCGCGGACCAGTTGCTGGATGTGGGCCAGCACCGACATGGCGGCGGCCGGGTGGAGGCGTGGGTCGACTGCCGCATAGAGCACCGGCACCATCGCCTTGATCTGCCCGTGGCCGGCGGCCAGGGCGTCGAGGATCTGGGCCTCACGCGCCCGCCGATGGGCGATGTAGGCGTCGATGAAGGGCGTGACCTCGCGGATGGGCGCGCCATGGGTCGGCCAAAGCGTGTTGAAGCGGCGGGCCTTGACCTTGTCCAGGCTGGCGAAATAGTCGCCCATGTCGCCGTCGGGCGGGGTGATGACCGTGGTCGACCAGCCCATGATGTGGTCACCGCAGAAGAGGGCGTTTTCTTCCTTCAGGCCAAAACAGACATGGTTGGAGGTGTGGCCAGGCGTGGTGATGGCGTCCAGCGTCCAGCCGGGTCCGGACAGGACCTGGCCGTCGACCAGCTCGACATCGGGCCTGAAGCGGCCGTCGGCGCCTTCCTCGAGCCCGGCTCCCTCTGGTCCTCCTGAAGCGTCCGGTCCCCGTGAGGCCTCGCCAGGCTCCGATGGCGCTGGGCGACCATAGATGGTGGCCCCGGTCAGATCAGCCAGGGGGCGGGCGAGGGGGGAATGGTCCAGGTGGTGGTGGGTGACCAGGATGTGGGTCACGCGCTCGCCCTTGAGCGCCGCCAGCAGGGCGCCGAGATGTTCGGCGATCTCGGGGCCGGGATCGATCACCGCCACCTCGCCCGAGCCGACGATATAGACCCCTGTGCCGGTATAGGTGAACGGCCCCGGATTGCGGGCTATCACCCGCCGTATCAGCGGCGAGACCTGATCGCAGCGGCCATACTCGAACTGGATCTCGCGAACATAGGGGATCATGGCTGTCTCCGGCGCCGGTCTTGCGGTTGACCCCTCCAGTAACCCTTGGAGGACGAGCCATGGTGGCGGACGCGGCGATTTTTGTCTCAAAACGGCTTCAGCGCGCTGCCTTCGCCGTGCTGTGTCTCGTGATGGCCCAGTTCGTCCTGGCCAGTTGCGAGGCGGAACAGTCCCCGATGGCGGCCCGGGTGTCGCTCTAGAACCCTTTCCGACCTGATGGCTTCATCAGGGTCGGACGAAATGGGCTCTAAATCAGAAGTTTAGAGCGTTTTTCGATCCGATAACCGTTTCACACTTATCGGAAAACGCTCTAGGCGCACTTTATAGAGTGAAGCTTGCTTGGGTTCAGTCGGGCAGGACGCCAGACAGATCATAGCCGGCCGCTGCGCCCTGGCTGACCAGGGTCTGGCGGTTACTGGCGCCCGACAGCGCCTGACCGATCGACCAGGTGACGATCGAGCGTGTCCCCGAACGACAGAAGGCCAGCACCGGTCCGCCGGCGGCCTCAATGGCCCGCCGAACGGCCTCGACCTGGTCGGGGCCCGGTCCGCCCCGCACCGGAATGTGCACATAGTCCAGGCCCGCCGCGCGAGCCGCCGCCTCGATCACGGCGCTGGAAGGCTGACCGGGGTCTTCGCCGTCGGGCCGGTTGTTGATGACCAGAACGAATCCCTCAGCCGCCGCCCGGGCGATGTCGGCTTCCGTCACCTGCGGGCTGACGGAAAGGGATTCTGTGACGCGTCGGAAGTCGCTCATAGGTGCTCGCTCAACTCGCTGAACGGCCTGCGGTGGAAACGCGCGGCCGGCGCGGCATCATTGCGAGAGCCGGGCGCCGTGGCAACGGGCATTGGAGCCCAACCATGCCCTCGAAACGACCAATAGCCGAAATCGATATCCGAAAACTGACCGTTAGAGGGGTGGAAACCACCGATATTCAGGCGGTTAAGTGGAATGCGTTTCTGTATTGTCAAGATTGGCGAGGTGGATTTTGCCGGCCTCTACAACCTTGAGATAGCGGTGTTCATTGAGCGCTGACCGGTCAAATTTTTCTACAAAACCAAGCTTTTAGGGGAGGCTTGGCCTAAGGCTCAGCTTGATGCGTCGAATGGTCCGACCGTCTTTGGCAAGATTGGGGTCGTTGTGTTGCGTTTATGCGACAGCAGTGAGCGATGTGGGTTACCGAGTTGTAATGGCAATTGACCCAAAACTGTCATGGCTCCTAACGTCCCGGCCAACCGGGGGAAAAGTTTTCCGGGACACCAGTAATCTCGTGATGCACTCGGTGCGGACTTCCGCGCCCGCCGGACAAAAAGCTTTCTTCAGGGGCCTGTCCGGCCGAAGCGTCGCATCACGCTAGAGGGGATATGATGAACATGAACTCCACAAAGGGTAGCGTTCGCGCGCGTCTGTTGACGTCGACGCTGCTGGCTGGCCTCGCGTCGATCGCGACGCCGCTGGCCATCGCGGCTGTCGCCACGGCCATTCCGACCCTCGCCAGCGCCCAGGACTATTCGAGCGGTACGCTGTCAGGCGTCGTCAAAGACAGCTCGGGTTCGCCCCTGGCTGGCGCGTCCGTTGCCGTCAAGTCGTTGAACCAGGGCTTCGAGCGGAACCTGACGACGGACGCGAGCGGCTCGTTCCGGGTTCCTCTGATCCCGACCGGCGGCTATTCGGTGGGCATCACCAAGAGCGGCTTCAAGCCGACGTCGGACGGCAATGTCAGCGTCGGTCTCGGCGGCTCCAGCGCCTACACCTTCACCCTCTCCGCCGAAGGCGAAGTTGACGCGATCGTGGTGACCGGCACCGCCAACCCGCAACTCGATTTTGCGGCGACCACCACGGGTCTGACGATCGATCTGGAAACCCTGTCCAAGCAGGTTCCGATCGCGCGCAACATCACCAGCGTCACGCTGCTGGCTCCCGGCGCGGTTCGCGGCACCCAGTTCGCCAACTCGGCTGGCGGCGCGCGCATTGCCGCGCAACCCACCCTGGGCGGTTCGTCGGCGGCTGAAAACGCCTTTTACGTCAACGGTCTGAACGTCACGAACTTCAACACCTATCTGGGTGCGTCGACCGTTCCGTTCGACTTTTACAAGACGGTTGAAGTGAAGACCGGCGGCTATGCGGCAGAATTCGGCCGCGCCACCGGCGGCATCATCAACGCCGTCACCAAGTCGGGCGGCAATGACTTCCGCTTCAATGTTTCGGGCAACTATCAGCCCACCGATCTCGAAAACTTCGCGCCGGACACCTACCTGGTGAAGGGCAACCGGGTCACCACCGACCTTCGCGACCTGACCTTCCAGGTCAGCGGCCCGATCATCGAAGATCGCCTGTTCTTCTATGTGCTGAACCAGCAGCGCGACAACGAGTCCACCAACGGGTCGATCACGGGCAACAGCTATACCGTCGACAAGTCGAACGATCCGTTCTGGGGCGTCAAGCTTGACGGCTACATCACCGACCGCCAGCACGTTGAACTGACCTGGTTCGACACCTCGCGCACCACCAACCGCACGACCTACCGCTTCACCGGTGCCACGGACACGGTGGGCGCCCAGACGGGTACCACGACATTCCAAAACGGCGGCCAGAACTGGGTCGCCAAGTATACCGGCAGCTTCACCGACTGGTTTACCTTGTCCGCCGCCTACGGCATCACCGAGGATGCCGACAGCAGTCTGCCGGCTGACACCACGACCCCTTTCATCACGGACTCTCGTTCGGGTACGGCCATTCGTCTTGGCACCCAGACCGCTGGCTCGACGTCGGAAATCACCACCAAGCGTGAATTCTATCGCGTTGACGGCGACCTCTATTTCGAGCTGTTCGGCAAGCACCACATCCGCGCAGGCTACGAAAACGAGAAGCTGACGCTGAACAACTTCTCCACCCCGACGGGTGGTCTGAACTATGACTACCTCGATGCGCAGACCGGAGACCCCTATGGCGTCACCAATACAGACGGCTGCTTCCCGGGCACTTCGCAAACTCCTTGCTCGGTTCCGAACTCCCTCACCGATGACTATGTCGAAATCAGCCGCTTCGTAAACGGCGGCACCTTTGAAGGTGAGAACACCGCGCTTTACATCCAGGATTCGTGGGATATCCTCGACAACCTGACCCTGCAGCTTGGCGTTCGCTACGACAAGTTCGAGAACTTCAACCCGGATGGTGACGCCTTCATCAGCTTTGACAAGGACACCATCGGTCCGCGTCTCGGCTTCAGCTGGGATCCCGCGAACGACGGCAAGAATAAGGTATTCGGCTCATATGGCCGCTATTACCTGCCGGTCGCCTCCAACACCGCCTTCCGGATGACTGGTGCCGAGCTGTTCTTTAGCGAGTTCTTCCGGGTTACGGCTATCGACCCCGTGACCGGTCTGCCCACCTTGGGTTCACAGATCACCCAAGCCACTGTTACCGCTGGCGGCGGCACGGCTAATATCTCCACCTGCCCCCCCGGCGGCGCTTCTCCCGGTGCAGACGCCTGCGAAGTGACTGCAGACGGCGTGCCGATCCCGACCGACGCTACGGTGTCAAAGAACTTGAAGCCGACCTATCAAGATGAATTCATCATCGGCTATCAGCGTCAGTTCAGCCCACTTTGGAAGGGCGGTGTCACGCTTTCCTATCGCGACCTTGGCCAAACCGCTGAAGACGCGGCGATCGACAAGGCCGTTCTTAACTACTGCACCAAGAACGGCATCGCTGGCTGCGACGACATCTGGTCGGGCTTCCACCAGTACGTGATCGTCAATCCAGGCGCTGCTCAGACGATCCAGCTGTCGGATGCTCTCCCGGGCGAAACCACGCCGCGGACCGTTACGTTCACTGCCGCCGACCTGAACTATCCTCAAGTCAAGCGCGAGTATATTGGTCTGGAGTTCTCGTTCGAACGTGAATTCGATGGCAAGTGGTCGCTTCAGGGCTCGTACGTTCTGTCGGAGTCCAAGGGTAACTACGAAGGCGCCGTCAAGTCGGACGTTGGTCAGACCGATACCTCGATCACGCAGGACTTCGACCAGCCGGGCCTGACGGACGGCTCCTTCGGCCTGCTCCCGAACCACCGGGCGCACCAGCTGAAGGTGTTCGGCACCTACGCCATCAATGACTATCTGGCGGTCGGCGCAAACCTTTCGGTCCTGTCGCCGCACAAGCTGGGCTGCCTGGGCCGCCACCCGACGGATGGTTTCGCCGCTCTGTATGGCGCTTCGTCCTTCTACTGCCTGAAGGATCCGGCCAATTCGAACTCGGACACCCTGACGCCACGCGGCTCGGTGGGCGAAAACGACTGGCAGACGACCCTGGATCTCCAGGCTCGCTTTACCGTGCCGACCAGCCTCACGCCGGGCGATCTCGTCTTCCGGGCCGAGGTGTTCAACGTGTTCAACGCCGACGCGATCACCAATTCGCAGGAGCGTGGCACCCTGACGAACGGCAACTTCAGCCCGAACTATGGCAAGCCGACTGCCTATCAGCAGCCGCGCTACGTCCGCTTCGGTTTCGACTGGGCCTTCTAAGTCAAACCGTTCGATTGACCAAACAGGCGGCGGGCCCCTCGGGCCCGCCGTTCTGCGTTTCGGAAGCTCGCGCTTTTAGTTAGGCTTCATAGGCCTCAAAGAAGGCCCGCATCGGCGCTTCATAGGCCCGCCAACCGCCCATAGCGCGTTGATAGACGGGCTGGCGCACCTGGCTCACGCTGGCTGTGGCGACCACTCTGCGTGACAAATGAAACTCACTAAGGCCCGGTTCAACCGAGAGATCGTAGTGATTGGCGATGCGGCCAATCCAGGTGGTCGGGTCCGACACTAGATCTTCGTAGTGAACGGTCAGGATGTCGTCCGGGTACTGCGCGGTCCAGTGGCGATGAAGGCGGTCCTCATCTCGGAAATGGCGTCCAATATCCGCAAGGGACCAACTCCAGTTCAGGCCGTCCGCAAAATGTGTCCTGAAACAGGATAGGGCCGTATCGGCTGGGTTGCGGCGCAGCCAGATGAAGCGAGCCTTGGGCAGAACATGCTTGATGTGGCCCAGGAACCGGCTGTGGCTCAGGGTTTTGTCGACCACCCGTCCGACCGCGCCAAAGCGCTCGTCCAACAGATGCAGATAGGCTTGGCCAAACTCGGTCCAAGCCCTGGTCGTGTCCGGTCGGCTGGCGAACTGGGTCAGCGCATCGGGACTAAAACCGTTGAGCGCCATGGCAGCCGTCGAGAAAAGATTGATCTCGGCGCCGTCGCTGACCGTGCTGTGGGACGTCAGAATCTGTTCGACGAGCGTGGTTCCCGATCGGGGAATTCCGAGGACGAACATCGGGCGCTCGCTGTCGATGAGGCTGGGCTGCAGGGTCGCGAACCGTTCCGCATCCAGATGGTTCACGACGCTTTCGACGAAGGCGCTCGAGGCGTCGGCCGCGAAGGGGCGCACCTTTTGAACCAGGGCTGCTCCCGCCTGATAGGCGATGAAGGCGGCTTGAGGATCGCCACTGTCATGGAGGGCCTTGCCCAAAGCATAGTGCAAGGGAGCTGTCTGCTGGTGATCGCTTCCGACCTTCCGAATCAAGGTCTGCATAGCGGCGATATCGGGATCACCCGGCGTGAACGTCTTCAGATCGACCAGCGTCAGCCACGTCGCCGCCGCTTGCGAGAGCGAAGGGTCGAGCTCCAGGGCTCGCCGCAAGGATTGAACCGCAAGCTCGGTCTCGCCCAATTGCGACCAGCTTGTGCCGATCAGGTGGTGCAGTCGGGCGTCCGGCCGCGTGTGCGCCAGAAAAGCCTGCGTCGCCTCTACCGCCTTCTGAACACGGCCGGTGGAGGCCAGCAGTGCGCCGTAGGCCAGTCGGCGGTCAACATCGTACGGCGCCTGAGCAACATGTTTGCGGATCGCCGCAACGGACAGATTGGCTTCGCCAAGGCTCGCCGCCAAACGGGCCGCCGCCCCCCAACGCCGGTCGTGGGTTGCGGAGGCCTGGGCATCGAAGCGCGCCAGAAAGGCGGCGGCCTGATCGCGGTCTCGTGCCTCGAAGGCGCGTAGGGCCAGGAGCAGCAAGTCGCCATCGTTCTCGATCATCGATCTGGGTCCTTCAGGCGAGCCCATTTTCGCGAGCGTCAAGGAGCGCGATAGCCGACAGGCTGTCGCTCAAGCGCTGCAACGGCAACGTCGGGGTGTCGGGATCGGCCCCGGTATTGCGCAAACGAACCTACCGCACCGGCGTGTCGGCCAGCACGCTGGCCCCGCCCGGTGCGGCGCGCAGGCGGGCGGTGGCCATCTCGTCGAGAATGGCCTGGGAGCGCGGATCGCCCAGGATCCAGGCCGAGGCCGCCAGGGTCCTCATCGAGGTCGCGCTGATGCCCAGGGCGTGTTCGATGGCCTCGAATGGCGACTGGCCGCCGTCCATGCGCTTGAGGCGCACCTCGCCCGTCAGATTGGCCAGGCTCTTGGCCTTGTCGACCGCCTGATAGAAGCCGCCCAGCTCGTCGACCAGGCCGAGTTGCTTGGCCTGCTCGCCGGTCCAGACCCGGCCCTTGGCAAGCTCGCGTACGCGCTCGGGCGGCAGCTTGCGGCCCTCGGCGACGCGGGTGATGAAGCTGGCATAGATGCGGTCCATCCAGCCGGCGAACTTGGCGCGCTGGTCGTTGGTGAAGCCGTCGCCCGAACCGAAGGCACCGGCATAGTCGCCGCCCACATGCACCTGGCGGGTATCGACGCCAAAGCGTGACAGCGCCTCGCCAATGGCGAACTTGCCGCCATAGACGCCGATCGAGCCGGTCAGGGTGGTGGGCTCGGCGATGATCGACGAGGCGCCGCTGCTGATCCAGTAGCCACCTGAAGCGGCATAGGTTCCCATGCTGACCACCACCGGCTTGCCGGCCGCCTTGGCGGCCTTCACGGCGGCCAGGATCTGTTCCGACGCGGTGTCGGAGCCACCGGGCGAGGAGACGCGGAAGACGATGGCCTTGACGTCCTTGTCGGCGGCGGCGTCGTACAGCGCCTTGGCCACGTCGTCGGAATAGACGGTGGAGTCGCCGCCGAACGGCGAGGCCGAACCGCTGGTTCCGGTGACGATCGGCCCCTCGGCCCCGATCACGGCGATGGCGGGTCCGGTCTTGGCCGCCGGCCGCTTGGAGCGCGTGGCGTAGTCGTCGAAATCGATCAGCTTGGCGCCCTTGCCGGCGCGCGACAGGGCCAGGGTCTGGACATCATTGACCTGTCCAACCCGGTCGATCAGGCCCTTGGCCTGGGCTTGCTGGGCGCTGTAGGGGCCGGCTTCGAGGTCGCGGATAAGCACGGCGGGGTTCTTCATGCGGTCGGCGGCGGCCGTGGTCAGGGCGGAGCGATAGACCGAACCCATCCACGACAGCGACGACTCGCGGTGGGCCGGTGTGTAGTCGGTATAGAGGTAGGGATTGACCGCGTTCTTGTACTCGTGGCGCTGCTCGTACTCGGCCTTGACGCCGTACTTGTCGAAGAAGCGCTTGAAGAACATCGCCTCGCTGGCCACGCCCACGGCCTGGAAGCTGCTGTCGGGCTGCATCCAGAACTCGCTGGACGCCGCGCCCAGCATGTAGGTCGAGGTCACCATGCCCGAGGGATAGAGCCCCTGGCTGTGGGCGTAGATCGGCTTCTTGCCGACCGAGCGGAAGTGCTTGAAGGCCAGGCGCAGTTCGTCGGCGGCAGCCGGAGCCATGCCGCCTTCGGGCAGGCGCACAAGCAGGGCCTTGACCTTGTCGTCGCCCTCGGCGCGCCGCAGCGTCTCGATCACGGACATGACGGAGTTGCCGCCGCCGCCGAACGCCGCGAAGGGGTTCTGGGCGGCCTGATCGGTCAGGCCGCGGCGCAGGTCCAGATGCAGCACTGAATGGGCAGGGACCGGCGCCGGACGCGCGGCGCCGGCGGCCATCACGATCAACAGGAAGGGGACGCCGACCACGAACAACACCAGGCCGACGAACACGCCGGCCACAGTCAGGAAGAACTGCTTCATCGAAGATCCCGTCACCAATTCATCCACACGCTAGCGGCTGTCGCGCCGACGTACAAATGAACAGCGTGCAACGCGGGCGCAACGAGCGCGAATTTGTTGGAAATAAAGGGATCTATAAACGGGAGAAGATGGTCGGAGTGGCAGGATTTGAACCTGCGACCCCTGCGTCCCGAACGCAGTGCTCTACCAGACTGAGCCACACTCCGACTTGGAGGGCGGCTTATAGAGGCGCGACCGCCCCCTCGCAAGGGTCAAATATGGCGCTCGAAAAAGAAGTTGAAAGCGCCGTTGCATCCGTCCGACACCTGCGCTATCTCCACCGCCTCGCCGATCCCCACGGGGTTTCGCCGTTCCTGCTGGGGAATGGTGTAATGGTAACACAGCGGTTTTTGGTACCGTCGTTCTAGGTTCGAGTCCTAGTTCCCCAGCCACTCTTCCATCGCTTCAAACGCATCGCGGCACTCGCGGCCTTGCACGGCCGAGAGTGCCGAGCGCATCTGCCCGCAGCACGCGCATGTATCGATTTTTGATGTCGAAAGTTGAGTCTGTGGTCTAGCCGAGCGCTGGGAGTGAACTCTTTTACATTTTGACCAGGCGCAGCGTTTTCGGGGGTGGTCGTGACCGCCATTTGTCGACCATCGATCTCTATTGCGCGGCCGGGGACAGAGAAGGTCGTTTGAACAAGCGATCTCGATCAGGATTTGATCCAATCACTACTTGTATTCCAACGTAGGGGGTGTATTTCCAAATCAAAGCATAATTGGAGACGTTATCGTGGAAGACAAAGCCTCGCTCATCGAGTTGACTGCGGAAATCGTGGCCAACTATGTCGCGAACAACATCACGCCGGTATCCGAACTGCCGGCTCTGATTCGCGCCACGCATGACGCTCTTGCTGGTATTGGTTCGCCCGAAGCTCCTGTTGTCGAGGCCGTTACGAAGGCTACTTCGGCGCAGATTCGCAAGAGCATCACGCCGGACGCCCTGATCAGCTTTGAAGACGGCAAGCCATACAAGACGCTGAAGCGCCACCTGACCACGCACGGCATGACCGTTGCCGAATACAAGGCCAAGTGGGGCCTGCCCAACGACTATCCCACGACTGCGCCCGCCTATAGCGAAGCCCGCTCGGCCATGGCCAAGGCCCTGGGTCTGGGTCAAGGCGGCCGCAAGGCCAAGAGCCCGGCCAAGGCACCGCGCGCCCGCAAGGCGTAAGGCTTCGGTTGATCGAATACTGAAAAGGGCCGGTGTTTCGCCGGCCCTTTTTGCGTCTGAGGATCAGACGCCGCTCAGGGCCAGACCCGGCGAGTCGGGCTGGCGTTCGCCGCCTCCGTTCAGGGGGCGCTGCATCCAGACAAGATCCACCCAGCGGCCGAACTTGTGGCCCATGGCCGGAAAGGCTCCATGCTGGGTAAAGCCCATCGCCGCGTGCAGGCCGATGGAGGCGCTGTTGCCGCTGTCGCCGATCACCGCGACCATCTGACGCAATCCCAACGCTTCGCAGGCCTCGATCAGGGCGGCCAGGAGGGCGCGGCCCACGCCCATGCCCACGGCGTCTGGTGAAACATAGACGCTGTCCTCAACCGTGTAGCGATAGGCGGCGCGCAAACGAAACGGACCGGCATAGGCATAGCCCAGCACCACGCCGCCCCGTTCGGCGACCAGATAGGGCAGGCCGCGATCCAGGAACGTGGCGCGGCGACGGGCCATCTCGTCGTCGGCCGGCGGGTCTTCTTCGAAGGTGCCCAGGCCGTTGCGGACGTTCCAGCCATAGATGGCGGTAATGGCCGGCAGGTCGGCGTCGGTCGAGGGGCGGACGATGAGGGTCATCTTAGAGGCTCCCCCAGAACGGGAGGGCCTTCGCTGCGAGCACGCTTAAGACTCCCAACCCTTGTCGACCGCCCAGACCGCGAAGGCGTAGTCCAGGGCGATTTCCTTGAGGAAGTCGAACCGGCCAGAGGCCCCGCCATGGCCGGCGTCCATGTTGATCTTCAAGAGGACGGGCCTGCCGCTGGTGCTGGCCGGGCGCAGTTTGGCCACCCACTTTTCGGGCTCCCAATAGGTGACGCGCGGGTCCGACAGACCGCCTGTGGCCAGCACAGCCGGATAGGCCCTGGCCTCGACATTGTCATAGGGCGAATAGCTGGCGATGTAGTCATAGGCCGCCGCATCCTCCAGCGGATTGCCCCATTCGGGCCATTCGGGCGGGGTCAGGGGCAGGGTGGTGTCGCTCATGGTGTTGACCACGTCGACGAACGGCACCGCAGCGATGATCCCGGCGAACAGGTCGGGTCGCATGTTGGTGATCGCGCCCATCAGCAGGCCGCCGGCCGAGCCGCCATAGGCGACGGTGTTCGCAGGCTTGCCGTAGCCAGCGCCATGCAGGTGTTCGGCGCAGGCGATGAAGTCGGTGAAGGTGTTCTTCTTCTTGTCCTTCTTGCCGTCCAGGAACCAGCTCCAGCCCTTTTCCGATCCGCCGCGCGGGCAGGCCGTGGCCCAGATCCAGCCCCGGTCGACCAGGCTGAAATTGCGGATCGAGAAGCTGGCCTCCATCGAGATGCCGTAGCTGCCATAGCCGTAGAGGAGCAGCGGTGCCGAGCCGTCCAGCTTGGTTCCCTTCTTCATCAGGATGAAGATCGGCACTTCCGCGCCATCTGCCGCCCTGGCGTTGAGACGGCGGGTTTCGTACTGGCTGGGGTCGTGGCCCGAGGGGATTTCCTGCGTCTTGCGCAGGGTCCGCTGGCGCGTCGCCATGTCATAGTCGAACCACTGCCGGGGTGTGGTCATCGAGTTGTAGACGAAGCGCACCGTGGCGGTGTCGTACTCGTAGCCGCCCTCCAGGCTCAGCGCATAGGCGGCCTCGTCGAAGTCGACGACGTGCTCCTCGCCGGCCCCGTCTTTGTCAGGGCGCGCCGTGATGACGATGCGGTTGACCGCGTCCACCTTCTCCAGCCGCGCGAAGTGGTTCTTGAAAGCGATCATGCCGACGATCAGCCGGCCGGGGGTGTGGGCCACCCAGTCCTTCCAGTGGGCCTTGCCGGGCGTGGCTTGTGGCGCGGTGACCAGTTTCCAGTCGACGGCGCCGTCGGCGTTGGTGCGGATCACGAAGTGGTCGTTCCAGTGGTCCAGCTCGTAGCGCAGGCCGACCTGGCGCGGCTCGACGACCACCGGCTTGGCGGTCGGATCGCTGGCCGGGATCAGCAGGGTCTCGCTGGTTTCCTGGTTGCCGCAGCTGATGACGACGAATTTCTCGGACGACACCGTGCCGACGCCGATGAAGAAGCCTTCGTCCGGCTCGTCATAGATCAACACGTCGTCCTTGGCCCCGCCGCGGGCTGGGCGGCGATGGATGCGGGCCGGGCGGCCGTTGTCGTCCCGGAAGGTCCAGAACAGCCACTGGCTGTCGGGCGAGAAGCAGAAGTCGCCGGTGGTGCTTTCGACCGGGCTTTCCAGCACCGCGCCGGTCGCCAGATCCTTGACGTGGACCCGGTAGACCTCCGAGCCCCGCTCATCGATCGCGAAGGCATAGAGCTTGTGGTCCGGCGAGTGGCTGGCGGCGCCGACCTGGTAGAAGGCCTTGCCCTTGCTCTCGGCTTCCTCGTCCAGCAGGATCTGCTCGGCCCCGCCGCCCCTGGGCTTGCGGGCGTGGATCGGATGCTGCGCGCCGGTCTCGAAGCGGGTGTAGTATTCCCACGGACCATCAGGAGCGGGGACGGACGCGTCGTCCTGCTTGATGCGGCCCTTCATCTCCTCGAACATCGCCGCCTGCAGGGGCTGGGTCGAGGCCAGCATGGCCAGGGTGTAGGCGTTCTCGGCGGTCAGGTGGTCCTTGACGTCGGCCTTGATCAGCGACGGGTCGCGCAGCACCTTCTGCCAGTTGTCGTCCTTCATCCACGCATAGTCATCGGTCCGCACCCGGCCCAGTTGCTCGATGCGCTTGGGCTCTTTCTTGGCGACGGGCGGGACGGGGCGAGCGGCTATGGATGCGGACATGGAGATCCCGGGAATGAAAACTGGACTGGACGTAAGCACGGCGGCCGCGCTCGTCATCATCTGACGTCGGTTCATGATGCTTATTTTCCCCACCAACTCGTAAACGATCTCTGCGTCAGATCGCCAGCTTGCGGGCCATGACGGGTCTGGTCAAACTTATCTGGCGAAGCGTGCTGACGTGCGCCCAGCGGGGCAAGTAAAAGAGTAGGGGCGACGATGGTTTACGACCTGTCCGTCGATCTGATCCAGGCGACGGTTCAGCTTGAGCAGCCGCTCAAGGACGGCTCGCGAACGGTCGGCACCGGCTTCCTGATCGCCGACGTCGATCCCGACGGCAAACCCCGCACCATCCTGATCACCGCCGCCCACGTCTTTGACCGCATGCCGTCGTTCTCGGCCAGGATCGGCTACCGCATCCAGTCCAGTGACGGCGTCTGGCGCTATGATCCCCAGACCCTGAAGATCCGCGACGGCGACCATCCGCTGTGGGTCAAGCACGCGGGCCGCGATATCGCCGCCATCGTGGTCGAGGCGCCGGCGGAATTCGCCAAGGCGGCGATCCCGCTGGCCTGGCTGGCCAAGGACGACACCTTCAGCCAGTACAAGCTGGGTCCCGGCGACGAGATGATGGCCCTGGGTTTCCCGCGCGGCCTGTCGGCCAATCCGGCCGGCTTCCCCATTCTGCGGTCGGGCCGCGTGGCCTCCTATCCGCTGGCCCCGGCCACGGCCTTTCCGACCTTTCTGATGGATTTCTCGGTGTTCCCCGGCAATTCGGGCGGACCGGTATTTATGGCGCAGGGCGCTCGACGTCGGCCGGGGGCCACCGAAAGCCAGGAAGTGCAGTTCATCGCCGGCATCCTGACCCAGCAGGTCGAACTGTCGGGCGAGCGGCTGGAGATCGGCATCGTCACCCACGCCAAATACATCCGCGAGACCATCGGTCTGCTGGGCAAGCCGTCGAACCTGACCGTGGCCGCGAGGTCCGCCCGGATCGAACCGCTGGTCGAGGGCGCGACGGCCGCCTCGGCCGCAGTCTCGGCCAGTGCCATGGGCGTGGGGCGCTAGAAAGGCCGGGAACCTTCGCGTCAGCGGAGCCGTTCTCGTGGGGACAATCACCCCAACAGGAGCATAGCCATGAGCACCAACCGTGTTGAAGGCGCTATCGACAAGGGCGTCGGCGCCACCAAGCAAGCCGTTGGCAAGGCCACGGGCAATGAGCGCCTCGAAGCCGAGGGCCTGGCGCAGAGGGCCAAGGGCGACATCCAGAACAAGGTCGGCCAGGCGCAGGACAAGATCGGCGACGCGATCAAGAAGTAGATCGTGACGCCTGCTGAATGAAGACGGCCGCAGGAGCGATCCTGCGGCCGTTTCTGTTGGGACCATCGCCCATCATCCCAAATCAAGGATGCCTGTCAGCAAGTCAGTTGAATTGATGACACCCCTTTTAGTCAGAGGGGCCCACTACGGCCTGTGCATCAAGCCCCGTAGATGATCGAGATGGTCTCGGCCACGCAGGCGGGGCGCTCTTCACCTTCGATCTCGATGGTGCACTCGTTCTTCATCTGCAGGCCGCCCGACTTGGGCTCGGCGCTGAGCAGCTTCTGGCGCATGCGCACGCGCTTGCCGACCCGGACCATGCCGGTGAAACGGACCTTGTCGCAGCCGTAGTTGATGCCGCGCGTCACGCCGGTGACGTGCAGGATGCCGGCGCCCAGCATCGGGATCAGCGACAGGGTCAGATAGCCGTGGGCGATCGGGCCGCCGATTTCCCGGGTAGCGCGCTCGACATCGACATGGATCCACTGGTGATCACCGGTGGCCTCGGCGAACTGGTTGACCCGCTCCTGGCTGATCTCGACCCAGTCCGAAACACCGATTTCCTGACCAACCAGGCTGGCGATATCCGCATAGGCGACTTGTTTCATGGCGTTCTCCCAAACACGTCTTGTGCAAACAGTTGTTTGATTGATCCCATGGCCCGGAGCATCCGGCAAGGTCGAGGGCTGGCATTGTCTGGCATGGGCTGCCCGCAGCGCGGCCGGCGCTGTGTCAATTGGACACAGCCGGGCCGTCGGCGAGCCAGATTGTGTCGCGGCTTTTCTCAGAAAGTCGGCGAACAAAATGAATATCGATTAGTATAAACGACAACTTAATAGATAACTCAATGTTTACAATTGACGAGCTTTCGTCATCGAAAATGAGCGATCTGTTAAGGGGGTCTGATTTCCTTGATCTAACAAAGTTAGCAAGAATTTACACTTCAGGCTGTTTCGGGGATTGCTGATCAATACGGGCAATGGGGAGCGCCTTTGCCGTGTGATGGCATGCGCCTTGCGAAGTACCCTTCGCCGAATGTTCGGCTTAGTGGAGAAAACAGATGAACCGCACCATCCTGCTCACTATCGCAGCCCTGGCAGTCGCGGGTACTGCCCAAGCTCAAACGATCAACAATGGCCAAACTAACAGCTCGAATATTCGCGCCAAGCTCAATGCCACGGTCAGCGATGTTCAAGACAAGGTTGCCCTGACTGCGGCGGGTATCGGCAACAGCGTCACGCTGGAAGGAGCCACGGCCAACACCATCAACAATACGCAGCGCTTCTTCGGCGATGTATCGTCTGAACTGAACGCAACCGTCCGCGATGTTGGCAAGAGTGTCGACGCGACTTCGGCGGCGATCGCCAATACCGCGTCGATCAAGGCAGACTATGTCAACGTCGTGAACAATGTTCAGTACGCCAACTATGATCCGACCGCCGTCCTCAACGCCACCCTGACCGATATCAGCGGCGAAGTGAACGCGACCGCTGCAGCGATCAGCAACACGGCCACCATCGAAGCCGATCTGGGCCAGGTCAACTCGACCCAGATCAACTACGCCGCCGTCAACGCGACCGCCAACACGACCATTCGCAATGTCAGCGACTCGGTCTCGGCGACGGCCGCCGCCATCGGCAACACCCTGTCCGTCAAGGGTTTCTAAGTCGGCACAAGGACGCTCGTTGAGCGCTCGCGAGCGTCCTTTACTCCCGCTTTCAGCCGCGCCTTTTCCATCCTCACCAGGACCTGTCTCATGCTCAAGATGTTCACGCCGGCCCTGACCGTCGCCCTGATCGCCCTGCCTGTTCAGGGCGGGGCGCAGACCCTGGGTCGCGACGGAATCGGCAGCCTCGAAGCCGGCTACGGCAATGCCCGGGCCATGGAGACCGAGCGCTTCAATCCTTCCACCCGCGATAGCCAGGGCAACCGCATCATCAAGGATGGTGTGATCCAGAGCGGCGTCGGCGGCAGCCAGATCACCACCAACACCAATACCGCCGTCTATGGCGCGGCCTTTTTCGAGAGCGGGGCCAGCAACAGCGCCACCGCGATCGGCAACCTCGTCAATGTCACGGTCGAGGGATCGAACAATACGGTCGTGCTCAACAGTGTTCAGACCAATACCGGATCGGTTTCGGCCACGGCGGTTCTCAATGGCTCGGCCGCCAAATCGACCGGCTCCAACCCGTAGCGCTCTGACCAACGCCCTCGGTCTCATAAGGAAACCAGCACCATGTTGATCGCTCGCGCCCTGGGGGCCGCAGGCCTTGCGGCGGCGATCCTCGCCGTTGCGCCGCCGAGCCTGGCTGCCGAGGCGGGCGGCGACTATGCGCGGCCGATCGGCGATGCGCCGGCCACCCGCAACCCGACGCCCTATACGCCGGCCCTCATCTGCCTGGCACGCCAGCCGCTGAGCCGGCCGATGCCGCGCATCTCGGTCGGACGGATCTCCGACATGACCGGCAAGTCCGACTTCGAGACCGGCGCCAAGATCAGCCAGGGGGCCTCGTTGTTTGCGATCACGGCGCTTGGCAAGGCGGGCTTTCCGGTGGTCGAGCGGCTGGACAATTCCGTGGCCGAGATCGAGCTCAACTATGCCCGCCAGCGCCTGCTGTCCGACACGCCCGAACTGGCCGGCAGCAGCGGTGACAATTTCCGCCGCATCCTGGCCGGTCAGATCGCCGGCTCGTCCTACTATATCGTCGGCGGCATTACGGAGCTGAACTACAATATCCGCTCGACCGGCGCCGACGCCCAGATCGGCGACCGGGGTTTGAATGGCGTGCGGGCCGGCGCGGCGGGCCAGACCTATGTGCTCAACATCGCCATCGATCTTCGGCTGGTAAACTCACGCTCCCAGGAGGTGGTCGACATGGTCTCGTATCAGAAACAGCTGGTTGGACGCAGTCTTGACCTTGGCCTGACCGCTGGCAATGACAGGTTGGGCGCAGCAGCCTCCTATGGCCGCAGCGGCATGGAGCCGATGCAGGCCGCCGTTCGCACCCTGGTAGAGCGCGGCGTGTTCGAGCTGATCGCCGGCTTCCGTGGCGGCCAGGCGAAGGGTCTTTGCCTTGATCCGGCAACCGAACCGCAGGGGCCGGCGCTCCCGGCCTATGCGGCCTCGCGGACCGTTCAAGCCCAGCCGAGGACCTGGTGATGTCTCATGACCTTGCCCTGACTGGCGGCCGGCACGGTGCATGGATCGCCGCGACCCTCGTCGCGCTGACGCTGGCCGGCTGTGCCTCGCCCACTGCCGACAAGGTCACGGGTCTCTATGCCCAGCCCATCGGCGACGCCCCGGCGACCCCCAATCCGACGCAGTATTCGTCGGCCCTGGCCTGTCTGGCGTCGAACGCCGCCGCCAGCGGGCGGGCAGCGCCCCGGGTGGCGGTCGGCACCATCGCCGATCTGACCGGCAAGCGCGACATCACAACCGGGGCCAAGGTCAGCCAGGGCGCCTCGCTGTTCGCGATCAGCGCCTTGGGCAAGGCCGGCCTGCGGCTGGTGGAGCGGGGCGATCGGGGCATTTCCGACACCGAACTGGCCTATGCCCAGAACCACACCCTGTCGGACTCTCCGGAAAAGGCGGGCTCCGACCCTGAAAACTATCGCCCCATCTATGCGGGACAGATCGCCGGCTCTGACTTCTACATTGTCGGCGGGCTTACCGAGCTGAACTACAATATCCGCTCGTCGGGCGTGGATGCGCGCGGCGGTGACGTGGGGACGGGGGGGCTGAAGGGGTCGCTGACCGGCAGCACCTATGTGATCAATATCGCCATCGACATGCGCATGGTCGACTCCCGATCGCAGGAGATCATCGACATCACGTCGTATCAGAAGCAGATCATCGGCCGGGAGATCAAACCCGGCGTGTTCGACTTTCTGAACGGCAATGTCATCGACGTTTCCGGCGGCAAGAGCGAGCTGGAGCCCATGCAACTGGCGGCCCGCACCCTGGTCGAGCGCAGCATCTATGACTTCGCCAGCACGCTGCTGCAGATCAAGCCGACCCAATGCCTCAACGAGCCGGCCGACGGCGCCAAGCCTCGCCAGGCGCGCCCCGTCCAGAGCGCCCAGGCCCCGCCGCCAGCCGCGCAAGCGCCCAGGCCCGCCGCCCCGGCGGTCGCTGCGCCAGGCTATAACGGCCCGTACCTGGATCGCTCGCGCTGGCTGGCCCCGGACCGGGGCGCGGCTCCGAACCGGCCCTAGGTCTTGGCCCAGTAGGCATCGCGGATCAGCCGCTTGTAGAGCTTGCCCGTCGCGTGGCGGGGCAGCTCCTGCATGAAGTCGATGCGGCGCGGCGATTTTACGTGGCTGAGATTGGCCCGCACGAAGGCCATCATCTCGTCGGCGAGATCAGAGTGATCCTCAGCCCAGGCCAGGGGCTGGATCACCGCCACGACCTTTTCGCCCATCTCCTCGCAGGGCGCCCCGACCACGGCGGCGTCGGCCACCTTGGGGTGGGTGATCAGCAGGTTCTCGATCTCCTGCGGATAGATGTTCACCCCGCCGGAGATGATCATGAAGCTCTTGCGGTCGGTCAGGTAGAGATAGCCCTCCTCGTCCGCCCAGCCCACGTCGCCCAGAGTGGTCCAGCCGTGCTGGTTGTAGCTCTCGGCGGTCTTGTCGGGCGCGTTGTGATAGTTCACCGCCGGGCCGTTGGCGAAATAGACGCTGCCCTCGGTACGCGGCGGGACCGGGTTGCCGTCCTCGTCGCAGATGCGCAGCTCGCCCAGCACGGCCTGGCCGACACTGCCCCGGTGGGTCAGCCAGTTCTGCGAATTGATCCAGCAGAAGCCGTTGCCTTCGGTGCCGGCGTAGTATTCGAAGATCACCGGACCCCACCAGGCGATCATCTGCTCCTTGACCGGAACCGGGCAGGGCGCGGCGGCGTGGACGGCCGATTGCATCGACGAAACATCGTATTTCGCGCGGGTCTCTTCGGGCAGTTTTAGCATCCGCACGAAGTGGGTGGGCACGAACTGGCCGCAGGTCACCTGGTACTTTTCGATCAGGGCCAGGGCGGCCTCGGGATCGAACTTCTCCATCACGATGACCGTGCCGCCCAGCTTGTGGACGCTCATGCACCAGCGCAGCGGCGCGGCGTGATAGAGCGGGGCGGGGGACAGATAGAGGCTGTCGCCGGAGAAGCCGAACAGGCCCTGGGCCATCATCTGCAGGGCGTTGGGCTGGTCGATCGGGCCGCCGTTCAGGGCCGGCTTGACGCCCTTGGGTCGGCCGGTGGTGCCCGACGAATACAGCATGTCCGAGCCGGCGCTCTCGTCGGCGATCGGGGTGTCAGGCATGGCGGCGCGGGCCGCCTCGAAGTCGGCATAGGCGCCATGCGCGCCGCCCACCGTGTAGAGCTTCAGGCCCGGAACCAAGGCGGGGATTTCGTCGATCAGCGACCCCATCGCCGCCGAGGTGATGAACACCTGGGCCCCGCAGTCCTGCAGGATGTACTGGGTTTCGGCCGCCGTCAGCTTGGTCGAGACGCAGACATAATAGAGCCCCGCGCGCTGGGCGGCCCAGGCGATCTCGAAGAACCGGGCATTGTTCTCCATCAAGATGGCGATGACGTCGCCGGTCTGCAGGTCCAGCGAGCGCAACAGCTGCGCGCCCTGGTTGGAGCGCGCATCGAGCTGGGCGTAGGTCACGACCTCGCCGGAGCCGGCCATGATGTAGGCGGGCTTTTGCGGTTGCGTCTGGGCGTGGAGGTAGGGGTGCATGAGCTGAGGTTCCCTAAGCCGCGACGGGGGTTTTGGCGGCCTGCAGGATCATGGCCGCGCCCTTCTCGCCGATCATGATCGTGGGGGCGTTGGTGTTGCCCGAGACCAGACGCGGCATGATCGAAGCGTCGACGACCCGCAGGCCGTCCACGCCGCGCACCCGCAGCTGGGCGTCGACCACGGCCATAGGCCCGCTGCCCATCGCGCAGGTGCCGACCGGGTGATAAAGGGTCGAGCCCGAGGCCTTGGCATATTCGAGCAGCATCTCATCGCTCTCGAAGCCTGGACCAGGGTTCATCTCCTGCTCGACATACTTGGCGATGGCCGGCTGCTCGCCGATCTTGCGGGCCCATTTGAGGCCGGCGATCGCGACCTCCTGGTCCAGCGGATCGGCCAGATAGTTGGCGACGATGGCCGGATACTGCGACGGATCGGACGACTTGATATGGATGGTGCCGCGGCTTTCCGGGCGCAGCTGGCAGGGCGCGATGGTCATGCCGGGGGCGTCCTCCAGCTCCATCTTCTGCTCGTTGAACAGCTTGTTCAGATCCATGGTGGCCGGCAGGATGTGGAACTGGATGTCAGGTCCCGCCAGGTCGGGCCGGGATTTGCAGAAGGCGGCGACATGCGCCGCCGACAGGGTCAGCAGGCCCTTGCGGAACAGCACGTATTTCAGCGCCTGGCCGGCCAGTTGGGCGCCCTTGCTCATGGCGTTGATCGACGGCGCGCCGGCCTTCAGGCGGTAGCGCACGCCCGTCAGATAATGGTCCTGCAGATTCTCGCCGACGCCGGGAAGGTCGGAAACGACCGCGATGCCGCGCTGGCGCAGCAGCTCGCCATTGCCGATGCCCGACAGTTCCAGAAGCTGGGGCGAATTGATCGCTCCGCCGGCCAGGATCACTTCCGCCCGCGCCTTGGCGGTGCGTTTGACGCCGTTCTGCACGAATTCGACGCCGGCGGCGCGTTTGCCCTCGAAGATCACGCTGCTGGCCAGGGCGTTGGTTTCGACCTGCAGGTTCGCCCGCTTCATGGCGGGGTGCAGATAGGCGACCGCGGCCGAGCAGCGCGCGCCGTTCTTCTGGGTCACCTGATACCAGGTGGCGCCTTCCTGATCCTTGCCGTTCAGGTCGTCATAACGGGGTATGCCGGCCTGGTCGCAGGCCTCGATCAAGGCCTCTGAAATGATATTGCCGTCGCGCATGTCGGCGACGTTCAGCGGGCCGCCTGTGGCGTGCAGGTCGCTGGCTCCGCGCTCCTGATTCTGCGATTTGCGGAACCAGGGCAGCACGTCGTCCCAGGCCCAGCCTTCGCAACCCAGCTGCCGCCAGCCGTCATAGTCGGCCTGCTGGCCACGCACATAGAGCATGGCGTTGATCGAGGACGAACCGCCCAGCACCTTGCCGCGCGGCCAGACGTGGGCGCGGCCGCCGGTGCCCGGATCGGGCTCGGTGGTGTAGAGCCAGTTGACCTTGGGATCCTTGAGGGTCTGGGCATAGCCGACCGGGATGTGGATCATCAGGTTCGAGGCGAACTGCGAGAGGTTCCTGGTCGGTCGGTCATCGCCGCCGGCTTCCAGCAGCAGCACCTTGAAGCGACCATCCTCGGAAAGCCGCGCGGCTAGCACGCAGCCGGCCGAACCGGCCCCGACGATGATGTAGTCCGCCTCGATGGTTGCGCTCATCGCTCTCTCCCTGAAGCGCGCTTGGGCGCGCTCTTTTTTTTATGTTTAGAGCCCGTCCACGCGGAAAGGCTCGGGGTCGTCTGCGTGTGTCCGCATGATCGACGTTCACTCACAATGCGCAGGTCTGGGCCGAACGCAAAGCCTCACCTTGCGTCAGTTGCCGTCGCGGCGCCGTTGGCGCGCCATGTTTAGGCGCTATCGTCTCGTCCATAGAACGACGTTCCTGGGAGAAGACGCGTGGATTTGATCAGCCAAACAGTGGTGGACGGCAAGGCCGGCCCTGGAGCGGGAACCACCTATCCGACCCTGCCGGAGGTCGACCTCGCCGACATCTTCCGCTTCGCCAAGGGCCAGCCCTTTGCCGACTATGCCCGTATGCGGGCCGAGGCCCCGGTGATGTGGCATGCCGAGCCCTATGGCGGGCCGGGCTTCTGGGCCGTGACGCGACATGAAGACGTGATGAGCGTCAATGGCGACCCGACCACCTATTCGTCGCAGCGCGGCGGCATCCTGATGGCCATGGGCCCACCCGACCGCCGTCACGCCCTGCTGTTTCGGGCGTCGATGGACACCATGATCAATCTCGACGCGCCGCATCACCTGCAGCTGCGTCGCGAGCACATGCCCTATTTCACCCCGTCCTATCTGCGCGGCATCACCGAGGCGGTGAAGGGTGAGGTCACGCGGCTGCTCGACGCCATGGAGCCGCTGCTGGAAGGCGGGGCGACCATCGACATGGTCGAGCACTTCTCCAGCGTGCTGCCGCTGTTCACCCTGTGCGAGATCCTGGGCGTGCCGCCCGAGGATCGTCCGCGGTTCCTGAAGTGGATGCACTATCTGGAACGCGCCCAGGATCTGGCCGTGCAGCAGGCCGCGGCCCCGATCACCCCGACGCTTGAGCTCATGCAGTTCGTCATGGACTTCAACAACAACGTCGAGGAGATGTTCGACTACGGCCGGATGATGCTGCTCAAGCGTCGTGAGGATCCCAAGGAAGACCTGCTGACCGCCATTGCCCGGGCCCAGGTCGACGGCGCCCTGCTGGCCGATGAATATCTGGACGGCTCGTGGCTGCTGATCGTGTTCGCTGGCAACGACACCACCCGCAACACCCTTTCGGGTGCCATGAAGCTGCTGACCGAGTTTCCGGATCAGAAACAGGCGCTGATCGATAATCCGGGCCTGATGGGCGGCGCGGTCGACGAGTTCATCCGTATGGTCAGCCCGGTGATCTACATGCGCCGCACCGCGACGGCGGACGTCGAGCTGAACGGCCAGATGATCCGCGAGGGCGAGAAGGTCATCATGTACTACGGCGCGGCCAACCGCGATCCGGAGGTGTTCCCCGAGCCCGACCAACTGGACGTCCGCCGCAAGAACGCCGGCAAGCACATCGCCTTCGGCTATGGCCCCCACACCTTCATCGGCAAGCGCGTGGCCCAGATCCAGCTGGAGGAAGCCTATCGCCAGATCCTGGCCCGCTTCCCCGATCTGAAGGCGACCGGCGAGATCGAGATCGCGCCCAACAACTTCGTGCATGCGATCAGCAAGCTGATGGTCAAGCGGGGGTAACGGCCTTCTCCCCTTGCGGGAGAAGGTGGCCGCGAAGCGGACGGATGAGGGGTTTCACCGCATCCGTCCGTGTGACCCCTCATCCGTCGCCTCCCGGCGACACCTTCTCCCGCAAGGGGAGAAGGAAGATTGCCCCCAATTCATACGCATGTTTGACTGACTCAAAATCAGGAGGAACACCCATGCCATCCCCCACCTTCGAGACCCTGCTCTATGACGTCGAGGACGGGATCGCGACGATCACCCTCAATCGGCCCGAGCGGATGAACGCCTTCACCGCCCGGATGATGAAGGACCTGATCGAGGTGTTCGACGTCACCGACGCCGACGACGACGTGAAGGTGGTGATCGTCACCGGTGCGGGCCGCGCCTTCTGCGCCGGGGCTGATCTGGGCGGCGGCGGCGCGACATTCGATCGCACCTCGCCCCAGGCCCTGGAGCGGGAAGAGGGCAAGGTCGGCGACCTCTATCGCGATGGCGGCGGCCGCTGCACCCTGCGCATGTACGAGAGCCTCAAGCCCATCATCGCCGCCGTGAACGGCGCGGCGGTCGGCGTGGGCGTGACCATGCAGCTGCCGATGGACATCCGCCTGGCCTCGACCGACGCCAAGTTCGGCTTCGTGTTCGCGCGGCGCGGCATCAATCCGGAAGCGGCCTCGTCCTGGTTCCTGCCGCGCCTGGTCGGCATGCAGACGGCGCTGGAGTGGTGCTATACGGGCCGGGTGTTTGGCGCGCAGGAAGCGCTGGATCGCGGGCTGGTCCGCTCGCTGCACGCGCCCGAAGACCTGCTGCCCGCCGCCCGGGCCCTGGCCCGCGAGATCGCCGACAACTCAGCTCCGGTTTCGATCGCCCTGACCCGCCAGCTGCTGTGGCGCATGGCCGGGGCCGATCACCCGATGGAAGCCCACAAGGCCGACAGCCGGGCCATCCAGGCGCGCGGCGCGGCCGCCGACGCCAAGGAAGGGGTCACCTCGTTCCTGGAGAAGCGCACGCCGGTCTATCCCGACAAGGTCTCGACCGACCTGCCCGATATCTGGCCCAAGTGGGGCGAGCATCCGTTTAGCTAGCCGCTGTAACGCTCCCTTCTCCCCTTGCGGGAGAAGGTGTCGGCGAAGCCGACGGATGAGGGGTCGAAGGGCGTCTACCGGCTCTTCTTGCGAGCCCGCTGGATCGGCAGAGCGATCCCTCATCCGGCCGCTATCGCGTCCACCTTCTCCCGCAAGGGGAGAAGGAAGAACCGTTCTTGGGCACCAGAGAGCGGGTCAGCGAAAAGGATAAATAGCGGTTGGGGATGACCCCGTCAGACGCAGTTTGGTCGCGGTTGGGCGTCATCGTGCCACGGCTGCTCCGTCGCTCCGCTCATCGGACGTTAATGAGGTTCTGATCAGTTCTGGGTGACGGCGGATTTGACCGTCAGGATCACCATGAGCGAACCCGCGCCGACCGTTCCGTTTCCGCAAGCCGAGGCTCAAAAGCCGCCGGCGCGTTCGCGCGCGGCGCTGCTCAAGCGGCTGGCCGACGTGGTTTGCCTGCCCGCCAGCCGGGTCAATGCCTTCGAACGGGCCATGACCGCTGACCTGCTGGTCGAGATGCTGCGCGACGCGGTCACCGAGGAACGCGAAAAGGTCGCCCGTCGCCTGGCCAATCTGGTCGAGATGCCTGGCACGCTGATCCGCCTGATCCTGCGCGACGAGATTTCGGTGGCGCGCGCTCTGCTGGAAAACTCGCCAAGCCTGGGTGACGCCGACCTGATCGACTGCGCCCGCAACGCCACCACCGAGCACCGGCGGATGATTGCCCAGCGCCGCGGCGTGGGCGAGATGGTCGCCGAAGCCCTGGTCGAGGCCGGCGAGGCGTCGGTCGTCGAGGTTCTGCTGCGCAATGAACTGGTCAGGTTCAGCCATCACACGATCGAGACCGTGGTGGCCATGTCACGCGACAATCCGCGCCTGCTGCCGCTGCTGCTGCGTCGGGCCGAGCTTCGACCCAGCCATGCCTATGTGATGTTCTGGTGGGCGGACGCCGACGCCCGCAAGCTGATCCTGCAACGCTTCGCCGTCTCGCGGGAGATCCTGCAGGACGCGGTCGGCGACCTGTTCGCCGTGGCCTCTGAAGAGGGCTGGCAGGACCCGATGTCGCGCAAGGCCCTGCAGTTCATCGAACGTCGCCAGCGCAACCGCGCTGCCATCGCCAAGAGCCCGTTCGACAGCCTCGACGACGCCATCGCCGCCGCCCAGAACGGCATGACCCGCGACGTGGCCGAAGAGATCTCCTACCTGTCGGGCCTCAAGCCGATGACCGGCGCCAAGATCTTCACCGATCCGGGCGGCGAGCCCCTGGCGATCCTGTGCAAGGCCACCGGCCTGCCGCGCACGGCGATCAAGGCCCTGTGGCGGGGCCTGCGCCGTCCCGAGGTCGACTCGACCGGGACCATGGTTCCTGCGCTGGAGCGGGTGATGGCGGTGTTCGACATGATCGCCGTCGACCGGGCCCAGACCGTGCTGCGCTACTGGAACTGGTCGCTGTCCTCGGCCCTGACCCCGGCCCTGCTGAAGGCGATCCGCGAGGGCGACGAAGCGGCTGTGGACGAATATTCGGTGCCCCAGCGCGCGGCGATGCTAGCGCTATCACGCGACTTCGGCCGTTAACTCAAATATCATTGAACGCATTCGTCCAATTGTTGCCGGCTGATGTTGAACTCAACCCCAGTGCGCCGTCATCGCCAGATGAATTGTCGTGTACTGTTGGTTTCTGGATATTGCCGCCTGCGGATATTGTCTGTATCCACACGATGACTGATTTTTGGAATCAGCAAAGAACAAGCAAAATCGCGACGGGTTAGATCAGATGGACGACCAAACGGACCTCCTCGACATGACGGCGGGCGTTGTTTCGGCCTATGTCGGCAACAACACCGTGACGGCGACCGATGTCCCGGCGCTGATCCGGCAAGTGCACAGAGCCCTGTCGGCGATCGGTGGTCCCGCCGAGGCCGCGCCCGCCGCGCCCAGGGAGCCTGCGGTTCCGGTCAAGCGCTCGATCGCGGCCGACCATCTGGTGTGCCTCGAGGACGGTCGCAAGTTCAAGTCGCTCAAGCGTCACCTGCGCACCAAGTACGACATGAGCCCCGAACAGTACCGGGCCAAGTGGAACCTGGCCAAGGACTACCCGATGGTCGCCCCCAACTACGCCAAGGCGCGGTCGGAGCTCGCCAAGTCCATGGGCCTGGGTCAGGGCGGTCGCAAACCGCCGCGCGGCGGAAAATAGCCGAGTCGGATCAAGCGCTTGCCGCCATGGTGGCCTGAAATCCTCGACGCCCGCGCTCCAAACCGGAGGGCGGGCGTTTCGCTTGCGGATTGACTCTTTACCGAAATCTCGGCTGGAGACGCGGTTTTTGCTTGCTCGCGATTCGGTCCTTAAGCGATAGTGAATCGTCGTGATTCCAACGGCTTGTTAAGGAATCTGAAGATGAACGCGCAGTTGAGCGCATCGGCCTCGGCGGCCCGCGCTCACCAGGAGATGTTCGCCTACTGGGCGTCGCTCCGACGGGGGGCAGCCCTCCCGGCGCGCGCGGATCTGAATCCGCTCGGCATCAAGCGCATGCTGCCGACCGTCAGCCTGATCGACGTGATCAACGCGCCGCGCGACTATCGCCTGCGTCTGGCCGGCACAGGCCTGTACGGCGTCTATGGCCGGGAAATCACCGGCAAGGGTCTGTCGGACGTCTATAACTCCGCGGCCGGTGACTATTGGCGCAAGGAGCTGGACAAGGTGGTCGACGGCCGCCGTCCCGGCGTCGGCGTCCACAGCATGGCCTGGCGCGGCGCGCCGCACATGTCGATCCTGTGGCTGCGCCTGCCTCTGGCCAGCAACGGCAAGGATGTCGACATGATCCTCGGCTATGACGCGATCATCGGCTCGGCCTCGGATCACGGCTTCAGCGGCATCCGCGCGGCCTGACTCAGAATCCCGCTCTCCCCGGCGAAAGCCGGGGCCCAGATCGAACCCTGAGAGGTGCTCGATCGGGCAGGGGTGGAAGGCGCGTCACCCCAAAACGCTCTGGCTGGATCTGGGCCCCGGCGTTGGCTTCGCCGCACTGACGTGTCGCCGGGGAGAGCGGCGTAAAACTCACCCGTCCAGAAACGCCTCGACCTCGCGCTTGCTGGGCATGGACGGCGCAGCGCCGGATTTCTGCACCGACAGGCCGGCGGCGGCGTTGGCCATCTCGACGGCTTCGCGCAGGTCCATATTGATCGACAGACAGGCCGCCAGGGCGCCGCAGAAGCAGTCGCCGGCCCCGGTGGTGTCGACGGCCTTGACCTTGCGACCCTCGATGAGGAAGGCCTCGTCGCGCCGGATGCAGGCCACGCCCGCCGCGCCCAGGGTGACGATCACCACCTGGTCGGGACGGCTCATCAGCTTGCGTGACGCGCGCGACACCTCTTCCAGCCGAACGGGCTCCTGGTCGAGCTTGGCGTAGGTCGCCAGTTCGGTCTGGTTGAGGATCAGGATGTCGGTCAGCGGAAACAGCGCCGCGCCCTGGGGCAGGGCGGGGGCGGCGTTCAGCATCCGTAGGGCGCCCTTGGCGGCACCGGCCCGAAACAGGGTCTCGATCGCCTGGGCCGGGGATTCCAGCTGGCTGAGAAGGATCCTCTGGCCGTCCAGCGGCGTGGCGGCCACGTGCTGCGGGGTGACGGCGGCGTTGGCGCCGCTGGTCACGACGATCATGTTCTCGCCGCTGGTCGCCACCCAGACATGGGCCTGGCCTGTCGGGACACCGGGCAGCTCCAGGACATCGGCGACCTGCACGCCATATTCCGACAGCTTGGTCTTCAGCCCGGGGCCGGCGTCCTCCTTGCCCACCGCGCCCATCAGTCGGGTCGGGGCGCCCAGGCGTGCGGCGGCCACGGCCTGGTTGGCACCCTTGCCGCCGGGAAACAGCTCCAGCGACAGGCCCGCAACTGTCTCGCCCGGACGCGGCAGGTCATCGACCCGCGCAACGGCGTCCAGATTGATGGAACCCAGAACAAAGACACTCATAACCCGACCCTTAACCCCCAGCGCCGCGCTGGAAACTCTCAACAAGACTGCCTGCAACAAGTCGCCAACCATCGACCAGGACGAAGAAGATCAGCTTGAACGGCAGGCTGATGGTCGCCGGCGGCAGCATCATCATGCCCATGCTCATCAGCACGCTGGCGACCACCAGGTCGATGACCAGGAAGGGAATGAACAACAGAAAGCCGATCGTGAAGGCGCGCTTCAGTTCGGAAATCATGAAGGCCGGCGTCACCACCTTCAGCGGGGTGTCGGCGGCGGTCTTGGGCGTGGGGATCTTCGACAGGCGCACGAACAGGGCCAGGTCCTCGCGATCCACCTGCTTGAGCATGAACTCCTTGACCGGCCCGCCGGCCGCCTCGAACGCCTCGGGCAGCTCCATCTGCTTGTCCAGCAGCGGCTTGATGCCCAGATCGTAGGACCGCTCGAAGGTCGGGCCCATGACGATGGCGGTCAGGAACAGGGCCAGGCTGATGATCACCGGATTGGGCGGGCTCTGCTGCACGCCGATGGCGGTGCGCAGCAGGCCCAGCACCACGACGATGCGCACGAACGAGGTGGTCATGATCACGATCGACGGGGCCAGCGACAGCACCGTCAGCAGGCCGACCATCTGGACGACGCGCTCGGACAGTCCCGCGCCGGTGCCCAGGTTCACATTGATCGCCGACGAGGCGAAGGCGGCGGCGGGCAGCACCGCCGTGCCGAAGGCGACCAGCACCGAGATGATGGCGGCGCGGCGCAGGTCCTGCGAATTGGCGCCGGTGATGGATTTGATCAGGCTGCGCATCAGACCACGGGCTCCGGGACGGGAACGGCGGAGGAGGGAGAGACGGCGACCGGTTTTGGCCCCCAGTCCAGCAGCTTGCCCTCGCCCAGCAGCATCAGGCGTTCTTCGCCGTCCAGGCTGAAGATCACCAGGCGTCGTGTGGGGTCGAGGACCAGGCTCTCGACCACCCGCAACCTGCGCACCTGCCGGGCGTGAACCATGCGCGTCAGGGCGTCGGGCCCAAAGCGGCGCAGGGCATAGGCCGCAAGGCCGATCAGGCCCAGGGTGACGGCCAGGGCGGCGATGGCGCGGATGAATTCCAGAATGTTCATGACGCCCGGATCGACCAGCTCTGCGAGACAAGATGGCGCAGGCGAAACGCCTGACCATGTCCAGAAGATTTTCGAAGAAACATCTTCCAGTTTAATAGTTTAGTGCGTGACGGGCGCCGAAACCGGCAGCCACTTTCGGCTGTCACGCCCTGAATGTGCCTGAGGCTCCTTAATGGCCGATTAACCCTGTTTCTTCACCATGATCGCCATGGGTCCCGACAACATTCCCCTTTTTGGCATGCTCAAGAGCCGGCTGGGCTATCTGTCCGAGCGGCAGAAGGTCATCGCCCAGAATGTGGCCAACGCCAGCACCCCCGGCTATCAGCCCCGCGACCTGAAGCCCTACAGCTTCCAGGCCTCGCTGATGAACCAGGGCTCTGGCCAGGCGCCCTATCGCGGCGGCAGGGTCGCCCCGACCGGCGGCGTCTCGATGATGGCCACCGCGGCCTCGCACATGGCGCCGTCCAACGCGCCCAGCGCCTGGCGGGCCACGGCGGGCGCCGATTCGGAAACCACCCTCGACGGCAACGCCGTGAAACTCGAGGACCAGATGCTCAAGATGTCCGATGCGCGCATGAACTACGACGCCGCCGTCGGCTTCTACCAGAAGTCCATGACCATGCTGCGGATGGCCGCCCGCAAGGTCAACGGGTGAGGAGGGATTAGATGCCCGAGATCAAGTCCAACTCGCTGTCGACCATGGCCGTGGCCACCTCGGCCCTGCGCGCCCAGCAAGGCCGCATGCGGGTCATTGCCGAGAATATCGCCAACGCCAATTCCACCGCCCGCACCCCCGGCGGCGACCCGTACCGCCGCCAGGTGCCGGTGTTCAAGCCGACCAGGATCGAGGGCGCCGAGGGCGTCCAGATGCTGCGCGTCGAGGCCGACCAGAGCGACTTCAAGACCGAATATGATCCGGGCAACCCGGCCGCCGACGACAAGGGCTATGTCAAGCTGCCCAACGTCAATTCGCTGGTCGAGGCGCTCGACATGAAAGAGGCGCAACGCGCCTACGAAGCCAATCTCAACGTCATCGAGACGGCGCGCGCCATGCAGTCGCGCACGCTCGACATGCTGCGCAAATAGGGGCTGAACGATGATCACCGCGCTCGCCGCCGCCAAGGCCTATGCTTCGCAAGGGGCCATGTCGCTCGGCTCGATCGGCGGCGCCCCCGCCGCCAAGGGCATGGACTTCGGGGACCTCCTGAAGAACGCCATGAACGAGGTCACCCAGACCTCCAAGGCCGCCGAAATGAAGGTCGCCGAGCAGGTGGCCGGCAAGGCCGAACTGATCGACGTGGTCACCGCCATCTCGTCGGCCGAGGCCAGCCTCGAGACCGTGATGGCCGTGCGCGATCAGGTGATCTCGGCGTATCAGGAAATCATGCGGATGCCGATCTAGGGGCTGGGGGTTGGTTGTCTGGGTCGGTTGCTGAGCGCAGCCCGACCGGCTCAAGTGTCCAGCCAGACACCGTCCCAGCCCTTGTTCTCGTCGTTCCATCTCCTTAGCCAGTTCAAGCCGTAGTAGCGCTCTACGACCACGCTGGCGTTTGGATGTTTCTCTCTTGCGTTGGGAAATAGCCGAGCGATTGGCCCCGCACGGATCGCCCAAAGGGCGTCCATCAGCTCTTCGGCGGCATCTTCAATCAGATTGATTGGTCTGGGCTGGGCTGAAGCAATCAATTGCTCAAATGAGCTTCCCAGCAGAACAGATTCCAAAGTTGCGGTGTCTACGGTCCCGCGGATGGGTCCCATCGTATCAAGAAGGTTCACTGACCATAATAATGGGACAATCGCTTCATATCGCCAGCTGAAATCCCTGCAAGACTGGAGCGATGGCGTTTCATCCATCATGAAGGCTTTCTCGGATGGCGTTAGATCGACCACTTCCTTGAGTCTTGAAAGTTCGGCAATAGCCGTAAGCCGGTCCCCTGTGGTCGCACGGCGAGCCACGATCAAAAGGGTCAGGGCTCGGGCGATCACTTGATCGACAGGGCGCGGTTCAACCGGGCCGTCAACGCCCTCGGCGTCTTCGACGTCAGACCGCTCGGGCTTGTCGCTTAGGAGACTTGAGAACCAACGAGAGATCATCGCCCAGCCCCATGTCGTCCAGGGCATCGGCCCCACGTGTCTGCAATATCCGCAATAGGCCTTAAGCGGCTACCCACAGCCCTCACTCCGCAGTCGTCGCCCGTCCGCCCTGCTGGATGATCCGCGACAGCGCTTCGACCGAATAGGGCTTCTGCAGCAGGTCAAACCCCTGACCCTCGCTGTTGGCCAGGGCGTCGCTGTAGCCGCTGGTCAGGATCACCGGCAGGTCGGGCCGGGTCTCGCGCAGGCGCTTGGCCAATTGCAGGCCGTTGATCTCGCCGGGCATGACCACATCGGTGAACACCACATCGAACGCCTCGGGGTCGACCTCCAGCAGAGCCTGGGCCTGGACGGCGCTGCGGGCCAGGGTGACCGTATAGCCAAGGTCGGTCAGAAGCTGGTGGCCAAAGGCCCCGACCTCGACATTGTCCTCGACCATCAGCACGCGATGGCGCAGCGGCGCGACGGCCTCGGTGAATTCGAAGGCGGTGGTCTTCTCGGCCAGGCGCTTGGACGTGGCCGGCAGGTAGAGCGAGAAGGTGGCCCCCTGGCCCGGCAGGCTGCCCACGCGCACGTCGCCGCCTGACTGCTTGGCGAAGCCATAGACCTGGCTCAGCCCCAGGCCCGTGCCCTTGCCGACGGCCTTGGTGGTGAAGAACGGCTCGAAGATCCGCTCCATCTGGCTGGGGGCGATGCCCGGCCCGGTGTCGGTCAGGGCCACCACGATGAAGCGTCCGGAAACCTCTGATGCGGCCCGCCCGCCGGGTATGACGTCGGACGTGGACACCTGGATCGACAGCCGGCCGTGCCCGTCCATGGCGTCGCGGGCGTTGACTGCCATGTTGATCAGGGCCGTCTCGTACTGGCCGCGGTCGGCCTCCACCGCGCAGGCCTCGCACGCGGACTCGACGTCCAGCACCACATGGGCCCCGACCAGGGTCTGCAACATGGTCTGCAGCCGCCGGACGCTGTCGACGGCGTCGAACACTTCGGTCTTCAGGGGCTGACGCCGGGCGAAGGCCAGCAGCTGGGCGGTCAGCTGGGCCGCGCGGTCGGCCGTCTCGCCGATCGCGTCGATATAGCGCCGCCGCCGGCGCTCATCGAGGTCGGGCCGGCGCAGCAGGTCGACGCTGGAGCGGATCACCGTCAGCAGGTTGTTGAAATCATGGGCCACCCCGCCGGTCAGCTGGCCGATGGCCTCCATCTTCTGGGCCTGGCGCAGGGCGGCGTGGGCGTCTTCCAGCTCGGCGGCGGTGCTGGTTTCCAGCGTGGCGTCGCGGCCAGAGATGTAGATGCGGTCCTTCTCGGCCACCAGGGTCCACTGCACGGTGAAGACCCGGCCCTCCAGCCCGACCACCCGGCTGGTGAAGTCCACCGGCGTCTTGCGGCCCCGCGTCACCGCGAAGTTGGAGCCCGCGTGGTCCCGGTCCTCCAGCGGTGCCAGGTCCCAGAAGGGGGTGATGAACAGCGTCGTCTCGTCAAAGCCCAGGCGACGGCTCCAGACCGGATTACAGGCGGTCATCAGTCCGTCCAGCCCGCAGATGGCCAGGAAGTCGGCGCTCAGCTCCCAGGCGCGGCTCAGCTCGGCGGCCCGGGCCTTGATCTCGGCCTGCAGCCCCAGATTCAGCCGGCGCAGCTCCTGCTCGGCGACATCGCGGGCGGTGTCATCGCGAACCGTCAGCACCGCGCCGATCTGGATGCCCTCGGCGTCGCGGACAGGCGAGGCGCTGCCGATCGCCAGCACCGAAACGCCGTCTGGCCGCACGATCCGCCAGCGCGCCTCGCTGACCACCTCGCCCCGCACGGCGCGGACCAGCGGCAGGTCGGCGGGCGGATGCGGCGCGCCATCCAGGGTGCGCAGCGAATAGGCCTTGGCGTAGTCCTCGGGGCCGATCTTCAGGTGCGTCGCGCCGTGAATGCGCGCGGCCTCGGCATTGACCATCAGGATGCGGCCGCTCGCGTCGGCGACCACCGCGCCCTCGGTCAGCTGCGCATAGAACGCCGCCACCTGCTCGATCGCGAGATTGGAAATCGACTTGCGCCGCTTCCAGAACGCCACCTGCGCCTCCACCTTAGCGCATCGAGCCTCTCGATGCGGGAAATCGGACCGTTGAGCCCTGAGCGACAATAGGCTCATTTCGGCTGGACCGAAACAAGGCTCAGGTTTGGGGGATGGGCTGAGCGGAGGGATCGGCGATTTCCCTGGCCACCGCCGCAGGCCCCCTCCTGACCTGCTTTGCAGGTCGTCCTCCCCCTTTCAGGGGGAAGATGAAGGGCGCGATCCGTAGGAGGCAAGTACGGGGATAAGCTGCGCGCCATCCTCGAGCTATCGCCGTGAGAGCGCAATAAAATCAACGCCCTGCATATAAACTGAGCGCGCCTGTCCGACGCGCCGAAACCTGCCGCATAATCATCCCACCTCGTCGCGAGGAAAGGGCGCAAGGCCAGCGACCATTGCGGCGGCGGGGGGTGATCGAGCGGGACTGGGGTCGAGGGGGATACTCGACCGGTCCGGGGATCTGGTTGCTGGCCAGACCCGCCCGCCGTCGGCATGGTTGAAGGCAAAAGGGCGTGTCTGGCTGAAAGCCCGTCCTCTTCGACCGCCGGAGCGCGCTGGAAACGGCGCGGTCTGGGTCCCGGTAAGGCCTTAAGAGGGCCACCCGACGGGAAGCTGACGGAAAACGGTCACGCGGAGCGGACGGCTTCGTCGAAACGGTATCTTCTATCTACTCATCCGGACGTGGTCCGGGCGCTCCGCGACCCTTTCCATCAACTCGGCGGTTTCCGCGCGAGGTGGCAGAGCCGTGTCCGCCAGCGGCGCTCAAAGCCCCGCGAAGACCTGCGGATCCAGGGCGAAGACGCCGTGGGTCAGGGCGTAGATCGCGTACCACAGGGCCGCATTGGCCACGGTCATGACCAGTACCGAGAGGCCCAGCGGCCACTGGCTGGCGCGGCGCTTGGCGCGGCGGGCGTCGAAGGGGGCGGACTGCAGGGACGAGGCCATCTGTGATCTCCGATTAACCATCAACAGGATCGGGATTGAGTCGGTTCCGCACCACTGCGACATTCGCCGCGCGCCGCCTTGTCGCACCCGGGCTTTGCGTCGCCCGCGATCCGGGCGAGGGTAGGGCGCGCGCCGCCGGAGACCGCATGACCGTTCCAGATGCCCTCATCACCCTTGACGATATCGGCAAGACCTATGACGGCGCGCCGGTGCTGACGGGCGCCAGCCTGTCGATCGCCCGGGGCCAGTTCGTGGCCCTGGTCGGCGGATCGGGGGCGGGCAAGACCACCCTGCTCAAGACCATCAACGCCCTGATCGTCCCAACGACGGGGCGGGTGCTGATCGGCGGAGAAGATGTCGCGGGCCAGCCCGGCCCGGCCCTGCGCCGGCGTATCGGCTATGTCTTCCAGGAGGTGGGCCTGTTTCCCCACATGACCGTGGCCCAGAACGTCGGGATCACCCCCAGCCTGCTGGACTGGCCGGCCGAGACGATCGCCGCGAGGGTCGACACCCTGCTCGATCTGGTCGGGCTGCCGCGGGACATTGCCATGCGACTGCCGGCCGAGCTGTCGGGCGGCCAGCGCCAGCGAGTGGGCGTGGCCCGCGCCCTGGCGGCCGAGCCGTCGATCCTGCTGATGGATGAGCCGTTCGGCGCCCTCGACCCCGTGACCCGCGTGGCCTTGGCGCACGACGTGCGCCGCCTGCACGAGAGCCTGGGCCTGACCACGGTGATGGTCACCCACGATGTCGGCGAGGCGCTGCTGACGGCCGACCGCGTCGTGGTGATGGCAGAAGGCCGGATTATCGCCGACGATACGCCCGCCGCCCTGCTGTCCGCTGGTCACGCCGACCCCCGCGTCGCCGCCCTGATCGAGGCCCCGCGCCGTCAGGCCGAGAAGCTGGCGAGGCTTATCCATGGATGATCGCCTGCATCAGGCCCTGGCCTTGCTGCCGGAACGGCTGGGCTGGCATGTGGCCCTTTCGGCCGCCGCTCTCGCGCTGGGTCTGCTAATCGCCCTACCGCTGGGCGTGCTGGCGGCGCGCAATCCCCGTCTGCGCTGGGTGTCGCTGTCTCTGGCGGGCCTGGTCCAGACCATTCCCAGCCTGGCCCTGCTGGCCCTGTTCTTCCCGCTGCTGCTGCTGCTGTCGGGCCTGAGCGAGCGGCTGCTGGGTCATGGCTTTTCGGCCCTGGGATTCCTGCCGTCTCTGCTGGCCCTGACCCTTTATTCGATGCTGCCGATCCTGCGGAACACGGCGGCGGGCCTGACCGGCGTCGATCCGGCCGTGGTCGAGGCGGCGCGCGGCGTCGGCATGACCGACGGTCAAAGGCTGTGGCGGGTAGAGCTGCCCCTGGCCCTGCCGGTGATCATGGCCGGGGTGCGGACGGCGGCGGTGTGGACCATCGGCGCGGCCACCCTCTCGACACCGGTCGGCCAGACCTCGCTGGGCGACTACATTTTCTCGGGGCTGCAGACCGAGGACTGGGTGGCGGTGCTGGTCGGCTGCGCGGCTTCGGCGGTGCTGGCCATGGTCGTCGATCAGTTGCTGGGCCTGATCGAGAGCGGCGTCGGCCGTCGAATTCGCGGCCGCTGGATCGCTGGCGTGGCCGGTCTGGCCCTTGGCCTTGTCGCAGCGCTCACGCCCCTGGCCGGCGTGGCGTTGAGCCGGGGCCAGCCCAGCTACGTGATCGGGGCCAAGAACTTCTCCGAGCAATATGTGCTGGCCGAGCTGATGGCGATGCGGGTCGAGGCGCGCGGCGGGCGAGTTGAGCGCAAGATCAATCTCGGTTCGGCCGTCGCCTATCGCGCCCTGGCGGCCGGCGAGATCGACGCCTATGTCGACTATTCCGGCACCCTCTGGGCCAATGTGCTGGGCCGCAAGGACAATCCCGGCCGACAAGCGGTGCTGGATCAGCTGCGCACCGGTCTGAAAGACCGCGACGGCGTGGTGCTGCTGGCCCCGCTGGGCTTCGAGAACGCCTATGCCCTGGCCATGCGCCGCGACACGGCGGAGCGGCTGGGGATCAGGACCCTGACCGACCTCGCCGCCAAGGGCGGAAGCCTGACCATGGGCGGCGACCTGGAGTTCTTCTCCCGCCCAGAATGGACCGGCGTCGAGACCGCCTATGGCCTGAGCTTCAGGGCCAAGCGCCAGTTCCAGCCCACCTTCATGTACCGCGCCCTGGCCTCCGGCGAGGCCGACGTGATCTCGGCCTTCTCCAGCGACGGGCGGATCGCGGCCGACGATCTGGTCTTGCTCGGTGATCCCAAGGGCGCTCTGCCGCCCTATGACGCGGTGATCCTGGTCTCGCCCAAGCGAGCCGGGGACAAGCGGTTGATCTCGGCCCTGTCGCCGCTGGCGGGGAGCATCGACGTCAAGCGGATGCAGGCGGCGAACTACGCGGTGGACCGGGACACCGGCAAGCTCAGCGCGGCGGAGGCGGCGAAGATGCTGGCGCGTTAGATGCTCCCCCTCTGGGGGAGCTGTCGCGAAGCGGCTGAGGGGGATAGCCGGGCATCGGCCGCGCTGCCCCCTCCGGCCCTCCGGG
>JANOSS010000140.1:0-10693 GCA_031415995.1 Caulobacter sp.
AACCGTTCCCGCCAGGCCCAGATCACCAAGGAGCTGATCGAGATCATCTCCGGCGCCGAAGCCGTCTGATCAAAAGCCTAACGTAAAAAACGCACGCACGAGCACGCACGAAAGACCCGCACGCCATGGCCAAGACCCCCGTTAAGGCTCCCGCCGCCGCCGCTGAAAAGCCGGCCGCCGTGAAGAAGCCCGCCGCCGCCGCGACACCCGCCGTCGCCCCCAAGGCTCCGGCCGTCAAGAAGCCCGCCGCCCCCAAGGCCGCAGCGCCGCAGTCGACCCAGGCAGCGCCGGCGACCATCGGCGTCGCCACCGGCAAGCTGGTGCAGGTCATCGGCGCGGTCGTCGACGTCGAGTTCACCGGTGAACTGCCGGCGATCCTCAACGCCCTGGAAACCGTCAACATCGCGACCGGCCAGCGCCTGGTGTTCGAAGTCGCCCAGCACCTGGGCCAGAACACGGTCCGCGCCATCGCCATGGACGCCACCGAAGGTCTGGTTCGCGGCCAGGCCGTGCGCGACACCGGCGAGTCGATCCGCGTTCCGGTCGGTCCCGGCACCCTGGGCCGCATTATGAACGTCATCGGCGAGCCGATTGACGAGCAGGGCCCGATCAAGTCGGACATCTTCCGCTCGATCCACCGCGAAGCGCCGTCGTTCGCCGAGCAGACCAACACCGCTGAAGTGCTGGTCACGGGCATCAAGGTCATCGACCTGATGTGCCCCTATACCAAGGGCGGCAAGATCGGCCTGTTCGGCGGCGCCGGCGTCGGCAAGACCGTGACGATGCAGGAACTGATCAACAACATCGCCAAGGCTTACGGCGGTTATTCGGTTCTGGCCGGCGTGGGTGAACGCACCCGCGAAGGCAACGACCTGTATCACGAGATGATCGAGTCCAACGTCAATGTGGACCCGAAGATCAACGGCTCGACTGAAGGCAGCCGCTGCGCCCTCGTTTACGGCCAGATGAACGAACCTCCGGGCGCCCGCGCCCGCGTGGCCCTGACCGGCCTCTCCATCGCTGAATATTTCCGCGATGAAGAAGGCAAGGACGTGCTGCTGTTCGTCGACAACATCTTCCGCTTCACCCAGGCCGGCGCCGAAGTGTCGGCTCTGCTGGGCCGCATCCCCTCGGCCGTGGGCTATCAGCCCACCCTGGCCACCGAGATGGGCAACCTGCAGGAGCGCATCACCTCGACCAACAAGGGTTCGATCACCTCGGTCCAGGCCATCTACGTGCCCGCCGACGACCTGACCGACCCGGCGCCCGCCGCCTCGTTCGCCCACTTGGACGCCACCACCGTTCTGTCGCGCGACATCGCCGCCCAGGCCATCTTCCCCGCCGTCGATCCGCTGGACTCGACCTCGCGGATCATGGACCCGCTGGTCATCGGCGAAGAGCACTACAACGTGGCCCGTTCGGTCCAGGAAGTTCTGCAGCAGTACAAGTCGCTGAAGGACATCATCGCCATCCTGGGCATGGACGAGCTGTCGGAAGAGGACAAGCTGACGGTCGCCCGCGCCCGCAAGATCCAGCGCTTCCTCAGCCAGCCCTTCCACGTGGCCGAGCAGTTCACCAACACCCCGGGCGCCTTCGTCGCGCTGAAGGACACGATCCGCTCGTTCAAGGGCATCGTTGAAGGTGAATACGACCACCTGCCGGAAGCCGCCTTCTACATGGTCGGTACGATCGAAGAAGCGGTGGCCAAGGCTGAAAAGCTGGCGAGCGAAGCCTGATGACCGACGAACAGGACGATCTGGCCGGCTTCTGCTGCGAAGAGCTGGAGGACGCGGTGTCTTCGGACCCAGCCGATGCGCTCATCGAGCATGACAGCGGCCTGATCCTGCTCAATCTTGGCGAACGGACGGAAGACGGGGAGACCGGCGTCGTGCTGGCCACTATCCGCTTCTGCCCGTTCTGCGGCACCGAGATCCAGACCGACGAAGACGTCGAGGCGGCCCTCGGCGACGTGGAGATCGTGGAATAATGGCCAAGCTGCACTTCTCTCTGGTCGCTCCGGAACGCGAACTGTTCTCCGGCGAGGTCGATCTGGTTCAGGCTCCGGGCTCCGAAGGCGACTTCGGCGTGCTGGCCGGCCACGCCCCGTTCATGACGACGTTGCGCGAAGGCCGCGTCACCGTGAAGGACGGCGCGACCACCAAGCTGTTCGACATCCAGGGCGGTTTCGCTGACGTCGGGCCTGACGGCCTGACGATCCTGGCCGAGCACGCTGTCGAAGCGGCCTGATTCGCTCCGGACTGATTCGAAGAAGCGCCTCCGTCCTGCCCAGGGCGGAGGTGTTTTCGCGTCTGGGGGGAACCTGCGCGACGTATGGACGCAGGATATTACACTTGTGGCCCAATCTCCGTCGCAATCTATTGCCATAAGGGTTGCGAGGGACTGTCTGTCGGCTTTAATGCCGAACTCTTGCCTGATGGGGATATCTCGATAATGCGCCTCGCGCTCGCCAGCCTGATCGCTCCCACTCTCTTGGTTTGGGGTGTGGTTTCGACCGCCGCCGTCGCCCAGGAGCAAACCGCTCCGGCTCCCGCCGCAGCGCCTGTTGCGGCTCCGGCCCAGACACCGGAACCGGCTCCCGCTGCTCCGGCCGCGCCCGTCGATCCGGCCGCCGTTCCCGTTGTCCCGGCTCCGGCCGCCGGCACGGTTCCGGCCGACACCTATGTCGAACCGGTCCGTCCGCCGCCCACCACCGACCCCGTCTCGCTGCAACTGCTCAGCGTTCTGGATCGCATCTGCAAGCCCGCCGTGGTCGGCGGCGACTTCCAGGCCCTGGTCAAGGCGGCCGGTCTGAAGAAAAAGAAGGAACAGTGGGTTCTGGATCTGGGCAAGCCCTTCCAGATCGTCCTGGACAACCCGGGTTCCAACAAGAACGTCTGCACCATCACCATCCAGTACGCCCTGGGTGACGTTCAGGCCCAGGCTCTGGCCAGCGCCCTGCATGACTGGGCCACCTGGGAAAACAGCCCGCAGCTGCGCCTGATCCGCAACGATCAGGTGGTCAGCAGCGACTTCCGTCGCTTCACGGTGTCCTGGGATGACAACTGGGCCAGCGGTCAAGCCGGCCTGGTCTATATGCGCCTGAAGAAGACCGATGGCTCGCCCGTGGGCAAAAATTTCGAACAGGCTCAGGTCCTGTACAGCACCACCAGCCGCTAAGGCCGGAGCGGGAGGCTTGCCCTCCCGCCATGCTGTCTCATATCAACGGAAGGCGCGGAGACGACTCCGCGCCTTTTGCTGTTTCCGGGGACGACCCCGCCAGAAAAAATGGAGCAGGTCATGGCCTGGATCATCCTTTTCATCGCGGGTCTGTTCGAGATCGGCTGGGCGGTAGGCCTGAAATTCACCGAGGGCTTCACCCGGCCCATCCCCACCATCCTGACGGCGATCAGCCTGGTGTTGTCGATGGGCCTGCTGGGCTGGGCGGTGAAGACCCTGCCCCTGGGCACGGCCTATGCCGTATGGACCGGCATAGGCGCGGTCGGAACGGCCATTGTCGGCATCGTGCTGTTCAAAGAGCCGGCCACGGCCGCACGACTGGCGTGCTTTGGCCTGATCGTGGCGGGAATCCTGGGGCTGAAGCTGTTCTCGTCGCCGGCCTAATCAGGCCGCGACCCGCCCCTCGGCGACAATGAAGTCGAGGCAGCGCTCGGCGACGGCTTCCCAGCCCGGCTCGCCCGGCAGCCAGTGGCTCATCTGGGCGAACACCTCGACCGACCCGTTCAGCCGTGCGGCGGTCTGGCGGACGGTAGCCGTGGGATGGATCACATCCTTGCCGCCGGCGATGGCCAGGGTCGGCGCGCCCGAGGGTGTGGCGCTGGTGGTCATGAACGGATCCAGCCACCAGTTGAGAGTTTCCCACAGGGCGCGGCCGCTTTCGGGCGTCATGCGGGCATAGAGGGCCTTGCGCTCGACGCTGTCCATCCGGTCCAGGCTGTAGCGTTCCACGACGCTGTAGTCGGGATCGACGGCCTGCAGCCAGTAGGGGCCCAGGGCATAGAGGCTGACGGCCGAGACCGCTTCCTCCAGACTGGCGCCCGGCACGCCCCAGGGCGGCGAGGGTGCCAGCAGGATCAGGCGCGAGACCTTGGCCCGCGCGGCCGCCATCTGGGCGACAAGGCCGCCCATCGAGTGGCCGATCAGGATCGGAGGCTCCTCGCAGGTGGCGCACAGTTCGGCGATCTGCTTGGCGTAGTCGGTCATCGAGCGCCCGGCGACCGAAGCCTTGCCGTCATGCCCCAGAAGGTCGGGCGTCAGCACCGCATGACCGGCGGCCTCGAAAGGCCGGCGAAAGCTGTCGAATGTCCAGCCGCCGCAGAAGGCGCCGTGGACCATGATGACCGGTGCGGGCATGGGCGCCTTTCGAACGCCGTCGGCGAAGCAGCCGACGGCGCGAGCTTACACGCTCTATTTGGGCTTAGGCGAAGATTTGGCAGGCTTCGTTGTCGCAGTTGGCTTGGCGACGGCGGCGGGCTTCGCAGCCGCTTTCGGCGCGACCTTGGCGGGCGCGGTCGCCTTTGCCGGCGGTGCCTTGGTCACAGCAGCCTTGGCCGGAGCCTTCGCAGCCGCTTTCACGGCGGGCTTGGCTTCGACGACCTTGGCAGCCGGGGCAGGCTTCGGCGCGGCCTTGGCCGGGGTCGCCTTGGCGGCGGCGGCGGCTTTTGGAGCCGCCTTCACGGGCGCCGCCTTCGGCGCTGCGGCTTTCGGTGCGACAGCGGGCCTGGCCACCTTGCGGGCAGGGCGCGGCGCGGCGGCCTTCACGGGCGGGGCCTCGTCGACCGCTACGGGCTTGACCGGAGTCGTCGCGGCCTTGGCCGTCGGCGCGGGCGCAGCCCTGACGGAGGCCGTTTCAGCGGGGGCGGCCTTGGCCTGCGCGGCAGTCAGGGCCTTGGTCTTCAGCCAGCCGATCACATCGCCCAGGATGACGTCCGTACCCGGTTCGTCGATCAGCCAGTGGGCGTTGTTGGGATATTCGACATAGTCGCCGCCGACGGCGGAATATTTCTGGCCCACCAAGCGCATGTCGTCGACAGGCGTGGTGCGGTCCAGGGCCCCGGCCACCACCAGGATGGGAACCGTGACCTTGTCGACATCGACATGGGCGGTCTTGCTGGGATCCTTGTCAGGCCAGGCCAGATTGGCCAGCACGCGGCCCGAGTCGTAGACCATCCGGGCGTACAGGGTGTCATGCCGGCTGGCGGGCACGGCGTTCATCACGCACAGCTTGAAGCCGGTCTTCCACTGCTTGACTGTCCGGGTCTCGGGCTTGGACATCAAGACCGCGTTGAGGAAGGCGAACACCGGCGATAGCTTGGGCTTGCCCCGCGCATCGGCGGGAGAGGCGGGCGAAAACAGCACCGCGCCGGAGACCAGGCCGGCCTCGGCCAGCTTCTGGGCGATCAGGCCGCCCATCGAATGGCCGAACACGATCGGCGCTTCGCCGTCCTGTTTGGCGAGGGACGCGGCCAGGGCGCTCATGTCGGCGACATAGTCGGCGAGGCTGAGACCGGCCAGGCCCGCACCCGGCGCGGCAACCTTGCGCTGGTCGGCGCGGATGGTGGGCGTCTCGACCCTGTAGCCCTCGGCGGTCAGGCGTTCGGCGACTGGATCCCAGCAACTGCCCGCGCAGCCATAGCCGTGAATCATCAGGACGGTCTTGGCCATGCCGATCGTTCTCCCTGTGGGAGCGATCAGTCGCCCGCCACGAACTTTCCGAAAGCAGCGACCACGTGTTCGTAGACCCCGCGCTTGAAGGGTACGATCAGTTCGGGGGTTTCGTCGAGCTTTCCCCACATCCAGGCGTCGAACTCGACCTCGCCATGGGCCTCAAGGTCGATTTCCGCTTCTTCACCGATGAACCGGAAGGCGAACCACACCTGTTTCTGGCCCGCCCAGCCGCGCGCGCGTTTGGAGCCGACCAGTTCGGGCGGGAAGTCATAGGCGATCCAGCCTTCGGTGCGTCCCAGCAGGGTCGCGGAGACCACGCCGGTCTCTTCGGCCAGCTCGCGCTTGGCGGCGTCGAGCAGGTCTTCGCCGTCGTCGACACCCCCCTGTGGGAACTGCCAGTTATGGGGCGGGGGCTGCTGGTTGCGGCGACCCAGCCAGACGCGGCCGTCGGGATGGAACAGCACCACGCCCACATTCGGCCGGTGGCGGGCCAGAGGGTCCGGGCTCATCGACGGGTGAGCGCCGAGGCCGGGGCCAGTTGGATCCCCCGCGCCGACAGGCCGTTGGCCCAGGTCCGCACCTGGTTGATCGTCACCGGATAGGCAAAGCCCGAACCCATGGATTGCCCCCGGGCGCTGGCCCCGGTCTCCAGGGCGCGCAGCTGGGCGTCGATGGCGGAAGCCGAAAGCTCATCGTCGATCACCCGATCGGCGGAAGCGCGCGGGATCGATCCGCCGCGTCGCGCGGCCAGGCCGTCGTCGACAAAGGCCAGGCCGCGGGCCTTGAGGGCTGCGTTGAAGGTGTTCATGGCCGCATCGGAGTCGATGAACCGCGCGCCCAGATAGTTGCTGAGGCCGAAATAGCCGGTGGCGCGCGACATCAGCCATTCCAGCTTGCGCACGGTGTCTTCCGGCCGGTTGCCGGCGATCAGGGTATAGGGACCCGGATCATTGGCCGGATAGTCGGCCGGCTCCATCGGGGTTTCCAGCAGCACCTCGTGGCCATTGGCGCGGGCCAGGTCGATCCAGCCCTGCAGGCCTTCGGCATAGGGCGCGAAGGACAGGGTGACTTCCGGCGGCAGGGTCTCGATGGCCGCGCGGGTGGTCTGCGGGTTCAGGCCCAGGCCGCCGATGACGACCGACACCTTGGGGCGGCCCGTGGCGGTGAACGGGCGGGCATAGGCCTCGGCGGCGGAGCGGCCATTGGCGGCGATGATCGGCAGCGGCGCGCCGCCGGGACCCGGAACCGTCAGACCGGCGATCGGAGCCTGGGGCAGGGCTCCGCCGGCGGCGTGCACCATGCCGGGGGCTTCTTCGCCGGGAGCCGTCTCGCCGGGGAAGGAGATCGAGGCCTCGACCGGACTTTCGACGATGGGCTTGGCCGAGAGGTCGAAGGTGTCGGGCTTGAAGGGGGCTTCGTGCTCGCCCTCGTCGGCGAGCGCCTCTTTCCAGCCGTCGGGAGCGTTCTTGGTCGCGCCGATCTTCGTCAGTTCGACCCGGATGATCGGCGCGCCGGCCTTGGGATCTCCGGTGACCAGCACCAGGCCCGCCAGGGTGACCATGAACAGGCAGGCCGCGCCGCTGGCGGCGATATAGGGATTGGACACAGCCGCCATCAGGCGAGCGCGCAGGTCACCGCTCGCCTCGGGCGCGGGGGCCGAGGCGGCATAGGCGGGCTTGCGGGAGAACATGGCGGCCATGGACGGGACCCTAGCCGGCAAGCTTCAAATTTATGGTTAACAAGGCGCTGCGTCGAATTGGCCCCCATCGCGAGGATGGGGGCCGAAACGCGAGGCTATTTCTTCTCGACGACCGGCTTGCCCATGGCCGCAGCCTTGGCCGTGACCTCGGCGATCTTGGCGGCCGGCTTGGGCATTTTCGGCGTCGCGGCGACCGAGCCGGCCTGCAGCACGGCCAGGGCGCGTTGCAGCTGGAAGTCGCCCTTCTTGTCGTCGAAGGCGGTCGGCGGGGCTTCGGCCGGGGTGTGGGCCCCGATGCGGGTCTTGCCCTCGTCGGCATTGAGCGCGTTCTTGAAGCTGGCCTCGCTGAACCAGACGCGGTTGGCGATGTCCTGGGCCTGGTCGCGGGTCTGCGCGACCTCAAGGTCCGGCGCGATGCCGGTCTTCTGGATCGAGCGACCCGACGGGGTGAAGTATTTGGCCGTGGTCAGCTTCAGGGCGCCGTCGGCGCCGCCCCGCAGCGGGATCACGGTCTGGACCGAGCCCTTGCCAAAGCTGGTCAGGCCGACCAGTTCGGCCCGCTTGCGGTCCTGCAGGGCACCGGCGACGATTTCTGCGGCCGAGGCCGAGCCCTGGTTGATCAGCACCACCACGGGCAGGCCGTTCAGCAGGTCGCCGGGGCGGGCGTTGTAGCGCTGGATGTTGCGCGGATCGCGGCCGCGCTGGCTGACCACCTCGCCGCCGTCCAGGAACACGTCGGCCACGCCCACGGCCTGGTCGAGCAGACCGCCGGGATTGTTGCGCATGTCCAGGACCAGACCCTTCATTTTCGGGTTCTTGGCCTTCAGGTCGTTGATCGACGACACCAGGGCGTCGGTGGCCTTCTCGTTGAAGCCGGGCAGGCGCACATAGCCATAGTCGCCTTCCATGCGGGCGATGGCGGCCTTGGGCTTGATCACTTCGCGGATCAGCTTGACGTCGAAGGGGTCGGTCTTTTCGCGGGCGATGGTCAGGTTGACCGCCTCGCCGGGCGCGCCGCGCATCTGCTTGACGGCTTCGCTGACCGTCAGGCCCAGGACGCTCTGGCCGTTGACGGCGGTGATGTAGTCGCCTGCCTGGATGCCGGCCCGCGAGGCGGGGGTGCCGTCCATCGGCGAGATGACCTTGACCACGCCCTCTTCGCTGGTGACCTCGATGCCCAGCCCGCCATATTCGCCGCGGGTAGTGTCCTGCATGTCCTCGAAGCTGTCGGGGGACAGGTAGCCCGAGTGCGGGTCAAGGCTGGTCAGCATGCCGTCGAGGGCCGCCTCGATCAGCTTCTTGTCGTCCACCTCGGCGACGTACTGGTCCTCGACCGTGCCCAGCACGTCACCGAACAGTTCCAGCAGCTTGTAGGTCTTGGTCTTGGGCGGGATGTTCGCCTGGGCGATGGGACTCAGATAGGCCATGGTCCCCGCGCCGAGGACAAAGGCCGAAACTCCGATGAGCAGGTACTTGCGCATTAGGCCTTGAGAGCTCCCTGGCGACGCGTCAAACGCCGCGCTTTTGATGACTCGTTCCTGACCATCCCAGCCGAGAACGTCCTATTTACGGCCATCATTACTGAAAAAGCCGTCTACGGCGACCCTTGCTTCAACCAGCGTTCCGGATCGACCGGAACGCCCTCCTCGCGGATCTCCAGATAGAGCTCGGGCTCGGAGGATACACGATCCGCCATCTTTCCGATCGGGGCGCCGGCCGCGACCGATTGTCCGGCAGCGACCGAGACCTGATCCAGACCGGCCAGCACCAGGAGATAGGCGTCTTGTGCTCGCAAGATAAGCACCATGCCCCAGCCATTCAGCGGGCCGGCATATTCGACGGTACCCGCCGCCGGACTGGTCACGGTCCGCCCTTTTTCCGTGCGGATCGACACCCCGGCCGCGCGACCGCCGGCCGGCAGGGTGGAGCCAAAGCGGCTGGTGATGCCGCCCGGCGCCGGCGAGGCCAGGGTCAGGGGGCCGGTGGGCGCGCGCGGCGTCAGGCCGTCGGTCAGGGCGCCCAGGGTACGCAGTTCGCTGGCCTCGACCAGGGCTTCCTGGGCGAAGGCGCGTTCCAGCCGGGTCTTTTCGATGATCAGCCGTTCGATCTCGCCCTTGCGGTCGGCAACCACGCTTTCGGCGGTGAACAGCTCGGCCGCCGCCGCCGCCGCCTCGCGGCGCAGGGTGCGCACCGCCACGGCCTGGCGTGAATAGGCGTCGGCCCGCCGCTGCAGGTCCGGGGTCATGGCGCGGATCAGGATGGCGGCCCGCACGGCGTCGCGGGCGTCGCCGGGGCTGACCAGCAGGGCCGGCGGCGGATTGCGCCGGAACAGTTGCAGGGCTGACAGCAGCTTGGCCATGCGATGGCGGTCGCGGCCCAGATCGGCCAGCACCCGGGCTTCGCGGTAATTCAGGGCTTCCAGCCGGGCGCGCTTGAGGTCGACATTCTCGCCGGCCGAGACCCGGGCGTTGTCCAGGCGCGAGAGTTCGCGGCGCAGGTCCTCGATCTCGCGGCGGGTGTCGATGGCCGTCTGGCGGTCGCGCATCCGCTGCTGGTCCTGACGCGCCAAGACCACGCCGCCCGCCGACAGGGCGATGACCAGCGCGGCGACGGAGAGCAGGACGGGCGAGGGGCGGCGAAGCATCTGGCCCTGTCTAACCCTAGTCGCGGTGATAGGGCGAGCCCGCCAGGATGGTGACGGCGCGATAGATCTGCTCGGCCAGCATCGCCCGGGCCAGGGCGTGCGGCCAGGTCTGGGGGCCAAAGGCCAGGGTTTCGTTGGCGTTGGCCAGGATCGCGGGATCCAGTCCGTCGGCCCCGCCGATCAGAAACACGACCTTCCGCGTCCCATCGTCGCGCAGCCGGCCGATATGCTCGGCGAAGGCGCGACTGGGCCGAACCTTGCCGTGCTCGTCACAGGCGATGACATAGGCGCCCTCGAGATGCGGCCGCAGCACCTCGGCCTCGGCGGCCTTGCCGGGCTTCCTGGCCTCGACCTCGATGATCTCGGCCGGACCCAGGGCCAGCACGCGGCCGGACGCCGTGGCGCGGGACATGTAGTCCAGCGCCATCTGCGCCTCGACCATGCGGCCGAGCTTGCCAACAGTGAGGATGGTGAGCTTCATGCGCTAACCCGCGTCACCGGCGATCAAAAGCCGATGACGCGATAGGGGTTAGTTCGCCGAGGTGGCGATGCGGTGCGGGGCGTCGATCGCCCAGATCTTCTCGATATTGTAGAAGGTGCGCACTTCGGGACGGAACAGGTGCACGACCACGTCGCCGGCGTCGATCAGGACCCAGTCGCAATGC
>JANOSS010000141.1:0-3115 GCA_031415995.1 Caulobacter sp.
CGAGCTGAAGTCCGGCTCGCTGATCACCGCCCGCCTGGCCGCCGAGCAGGGCCGCGACGTCTTCGCCGTGCCCGGCTCGCCGCTGGATCCGCGCGCCAGGGGACCCAACGACCTGATCCGCCAGGGCGCGATCCTGTGCGAGAGCGCCGAGGATGTGCTGCGCTCGCTGTCGGGCCAGATCCACATGCGCGAACGCGATCGGACCTATGACGTCGAAGCCGAAACGAATGTGGATTTCGACGCCCTGCGCGAGCAGCTGGCGGCCTTGCTGTCGCCCACGGCCGTATCGCGCGACGAACTGGTCCGGGCGACGGGCGCGCCGACCTCAGCGGTGACGGCGGCCCTGGTGGAACTGGCCCTGGCCGAGCGGGCGCTTCTGCTGAGCGGCGGGATGGTGGCAGGCCTGTGAGCCGCCGAAGGGCGATGAGGCTTGCGATAACTACCGGATATCAGTACCATCGTGATCGAATTCGAATGGGATGATGAGAAGGCCCGGCGGAATTTCGCCAAGCACGGCGTGACTTTTACAGCCGCAAAGCGCGCCGTGCTGGATCCCGACCGGCTGGAATTGATCGACGACAGGTTCGATTACGGCGAAGAGCGTTTGCAGATCATCGGCGCTAGCGCGGAAACCGTTCTGTTTGTCGTCACCGTTTCTTACGTTGAAGATCACTGCCGGATCATTTCGGCTCGCCCAGCTAACCGAACAGAAAAGGCCCTCTATCGTGGGAACCTCTGACGATCACATTATGAGCAAGACGGACTGGGATCGCGTCAAGGCGATGACCGAGGAGGAAATCAACGCCGCCGCACTGGCCGATCCCGACTGCCCGCCGCTGACCGAGGAGCAGCTATCCCGGTTCAAGCGCGTCAACGCGATCAAGGATATTCGCGGTCGGCTAGGCATGACCCAGGCGGCGTTCTCTGCGGCATTCCGCTTGCCGCTGTCGACAGTCCGGGATTGGGAACAGGGTCGAACCACGCCAGACGCGCCCGCCAGAACGCTGCTGACGGCGATAGCCCGGGATCCCGAGACGATGCGAAGGCTGGTCGGTGGCGAAGCGGCCTGATCGGCGACTGCTGACCTGAAAGCCTAGACGCTGAGATCCACCATCAACCCCGTCCCCTGGGCCGGGGCGGCGCGCACGGCCTCGCGCAGGCGGTCAGCGATCTGCGCGCGTTCCGCGTTGGAGGTCACCGGCTTGACGGGCTGGATCGGCGAGACATAGGCCTCGGTGGCGATCCGGTTGATGGTCGAGACGTTCATGAGCGCCAAAAGGGTTTGGGTTCCGCCTCCACAATCACCCGGCCGGCGTTAACAATCGGCTACCAAATCACGGGAAACGGTGCCGTTTGAACAGCCCGCGTTGACAGACCCCCCGTCGCGCCCCCACTTTCCGCCGCTCGCCTCCAGGGCGATCCTCCCCCAGGGTACAAGAGTCCTAATGAACGTCGTCGTCGTCGAGAGCCCGGCCAAGGCCAAGACCATCAACAAGTATCTCGGGTCCGACTACACGGTTCTCGCCTCGTATGGTCACATCCGCGACCTGCCGTCGAAAGACGGCTCGGTCGAGCCCGACAACGATTTCGCGATGAGCTGGGAGATCGACGCCAAGTCGTCCAAGCGCGTCGCCGACATCATCGACGCGATGAAGGGGGCCGACCGCCTGATCCTGGCCACCGACCCCGACCGCGAAGGCGAGGCGATCAGCTGGCACATCCTGGAAGTCCTTCAGAAGAAGAAGGCGGTCAAGGGCATGACCGTCCAGCGCGTGACCTTCAACGCCATCACCAAGGCGTCCGTCCTCGAAGCGATGGCCAATCCGCGCGACATCGACATGGAGCTGGTCGAGGCCTATCTGGCCCGCCGCGCCCTCGACTACCTGGTCGGCTTCACCCTTTCGCCCGTCCTGTGGCGCAAGCTGCCGGGCAGCCGCTCGGCCGGTCGGGTGCAATCGGTCTGCCTGCGGCTGATCGTCGAGCGCGAGATGGAGATCGAGCGCTTCAAGACCCAGGAATACTGGAGCGTCGACGCCGATGTCTCGGCCGGTGCCGATCCGTTCCTGGCCCGCCTGATCAAGCACGAAGGCAAGAAGCTCACCAAGTTCGACCTGAACAACGAGGGCTCGGCCCTGGCCGCCAAGGCGGCGGTCGAAAAGGCCGTGTTCAAGATCGCCGCCGTCGAGAAGAAGCCCGGCAAGCGCTCGCCCGCCCCGCCCTTCACCACCTCGACGCTCCAACAGGAAGCCTCGCGCAAGCTGGGTTTCAGCGCCCAGCGCACCATGCAGGCGGCGCAGAAGCTGTATGAAGGTATCGACATCGGCGGCGAGACCGTCGGCCTGATCACCTATATGCGAACCGACGGCGTGGCGGTCGGCCCCGAGGGCATCGCCGAAGCCCGCGACGTGATCGGCAATGTCTATGGCAAGGACTACGTTCCCGAGACGCCGCGCTACTACAAGGTCAAGGCCAAGAACGCCCAGGAGGCCCACGAAGCCATCCGCCCCACCAGCCTGGGCCGCAATCCCGGCTCGCTGCGCCTGGAGCCGGATCTGGGCCGCCTTTACGAACTGATCTGGAAGCGGATGATCGCCTCGCAGATGGAAAGCGCCCGCATCGAGCGCACCACGGTCGATATCGAAAGCCACGACGGCCAGACCGGACTGCGGGCCACCGGCCAGGTCGTGCTCTTCCCCGGCTATCTAACGGTCTATGAAGAAGGCCGCGATGATGACGGCGACGAGGACAGCGCCCGCCTGCCGATGATCACCGAAGGCGCGGCCGCCAAGGTCATCGACGCCCGCGCCGACCAGCACTTCACCGAACCGCCCCCGCGCTATTCGGAAGCCAGCCTGGTCAAGAAGATGGAAGAGCTGGGGATCGGCCGTCCGTCGACCTACGCCTCGGTCCTGACCGTGCTGCGCGACCGCGAATATGTTAAGATGGAGAAGAACCGCTTCATCCCGGAAGACAAAGGCCGCCTGGTCACCGCCTTCCTGGAGCAGTTCTTCCGTCGCTATGTCGAATACGACTTCACCGCCGGCCTCGAAGAGCAGCTGGACCTGGTGTCGGACGGCAAGCTGGACTGGAAACAGTTCCTGCGCGACTTCTGGAA
>JANOSS010000142.1:0-26448 GCA_031415995.1 Caulobacter sp.
GATGCGCTGCGCACCGTTGAACAAGGCCGCTCGGCCGCCTGCAGCGGTCGTGACAACACTGCCCATGGGCAAGACCTGATTGGTGCTGGCCGAGGTGGGGGCCTTGCCTGGAGCGGCGATGCGGACAACGCCGGCGACCTCAACCAGCTTCCAATCGGCCGCGAATGCGCTGGAACCCATGGCGAGGAGCGCCGTGAAGGATACTGCGAGCGCCGTTCGAGCATAGCTCATGTGGTTGCCCCTAAATTCCGTTCGACCTAGCTAGACTTGTCGACATATAAATCAATCTGGCTAAATCTCTCCTAATCAGCTTGGTTTGCAAACTTCGTTAACGAGAGATTTATCTATACAGTCGATCATCGGCATTTATGAGCAACACAAAGACACATGCCAAGAGGCGGGCGGGTCGCAGTATTCGGCGCTCTCTGGTCGCTGCAGGACTGGTGGCCGCCAGCTTAGCGTCGCCTGTCGCTGCGCGCCAACTGCCATCCCAGGACCGTCCGACGGCCGCGCCGGCCGCGCCGGTGGTGCTGACAGGACTGACCATTGATGGCGTGAGTGTCTATCCGCTCAAGACCCTGGCGCCGCTCTACGCCAACTATCTGGCTCGCGAGGTCACTCTCGTAGACCTTGTCGAGATCGCCCAGTCCATTACCGACAAGTATAGAGCGGACGGCTATTTCCTCACGCGAGCGATCGTGCCCCCGCAGGCGCCGGGCGGCCACGCCCGCATCCTCGTCTACGAGGGCTACATCGAAGAGGTCGAGGTCACGGGTGATGCTGCTCCCGCTCTCGAAGCCATGCTTTCTGGCCTGACCGAACGGCGGCCATTACGGCTGACCGACCTTGAACGGCGCCTGACCCTCGCGGCTGACCTGCCTGGCGTGCAGCCGCGTTCACGCATCGAACCGGTGCTGGATGATCCGGCCCGTCACAAGCTTGTCGTCGCTGCTGGCCTCAAGCGGTGGAGCGGCGGTCTCCATATGGACAATCGCGGCTCGAACTCGGTGGGACCGGTGCAGGCCAACGCCAGGATCGCAGTCAACAGCCTGGTTCGACCGGGCGATCAGTTGGGGCTGTCTCTCCTGACTGTGCCCAATGATCCCGGCGAGTTCCTGCAAAGCGAGCTTTCCTACGGCGCGTCGCTGCCTGGGGAGTCGCGCTTGCGCGCCGCTATTTCAGCCTCCCAATCCCGCCAGGGCGCGGCGCCGCTTAACAACAAGGTGGGCACCGAAAGCCAGGCGGCCAGTGTGCGCATTGCTCACCCGCTGGTGCGGGGACGAAAACGCTCGGTTTGGGCGGCGGTCACCCTTGATGGTCGTCACGTCGAGCAGTCGTTCCGCAGCGGAGGCTCATACGCCGACGATCTGCGAGTGGCGCGCGCCTCTTTGCAAGCCGACAGCGGCCAGGGAGGAAGCTCCATCAGCGGCTACGTCCAAGTCGCCCGCGGTCTCGAAATACTGGGAGCCACGGGTAGCAAGGGGCTCTCAAATTCTCGCTTCGACGCGGACGGCAGCTTCTGGAAGCTGAATTTTGGGGGCAGTCATTATCGAGACATCGGTCCTCGGGCGGGTGTCTATCTTTCGGCGGACGGACAGTGGAGCGCTGATAGTCTGCTGCTTTCCGAAGAGTTTGCTCCGGGCGGACTTCCTTATGGGCGCGCCTACAACTATGCGGAAATCTCCGGCGACAGCGGCGTGGCCGCGCTCGCGGAACTGCGTTACGGCTTCGCGCCCAAGGCCTCCGCCGTGACCTTTTTTCAAACCTATGCCTTCGTCGACGCCGCCAAGGTCTGGAACAAGGCCTCGGCTCTTAGCGTGTCATCAGCGGCCTTCTCTTCGGCAGGCGCAGGTGTGCGCATCACGCTAAGGGGGCGGTTTATGGCCCGCCTTGAAGCGGCGCGACCTCTGACCCGCACGCCGTATGAGGCGAGAGACAAGGACTGGCGCGCATTCGTCGCCCTGTCAGGCTGGTTTTAAGGCTTGGATCAGCGCCGATACCTAGAGGCCTCCTGCAGCTGACCTACAAGACCAAGGCACCATCGCCTCGCGACGTCACCATTCGCCCGATAGCATCGAACAGGCGATCCATCGCTACCGGCTTCAGAATGACATCGTCGGCACCGGCGTCCAGGCAGGTGTCGCGGATATTGGCGGCCATGTCGGCGGTCACGACGATGATGGGCAGGGTTGCCTTGGTGTCGCCTCGCGCCCGGATGCTACGGATGGCTGTCAGTCCATCCATGCCTGGCATGCGCAGGTCCATCAGGATTAGGTCGTACTCATTGTCGCCGATCATCCGCAGCCCGGCTTCCGCATCGGGAGCCTCGGACATGTCGAGACCCGCCACGCCCAGCATGTCGCGGACGACGCGGCGGTTCATCTGATCGTCCTCGACAAACAGGATTCGCATCGAACTTCACCTCACCCGTCCCAGAACGGTTAAGCTCTCTACGCCCCGAAAGGCTCTTCGGGTCCCGGCGAAGTTGCCTTGCCGACAATCAGGCCCGGCGATCAGCTTTGACGGGACCGGCCCCTCCACCGCCAGGCGTGTTCGCACGACCCCGCTTAGGAAGCTGTGATCGAAGGCAGTAGACGCGCGCAAAGGCGAGTTTGAGCTAGGATCGCGCCTTGTAAAGCCCAAAATCCACGTCCGTGGAGGAAGGGGGCGATTGAGCAAAACCCTCCTGAATGAACCGGACCAGTGCATCGAGTTCAAGCGCCGGTGCGACTTGGTAACCCTGCGCCAGGTCGCAACCCATCATTTTCAGCAAGGCGAGGGTCATTGAGTCTTCGACACCTTCTGCGGTGACCTCCATGCCCAGGGCATGGGCAAGATCGATCGTCGAGCGCACCAGCAACGGGTCGCGATGACTGCTGGTCAGTTGAGAGATGAACAGCTTGTCTATTTTGAGCTCATGAGCAGGCAGTTGCTTGAGATATGACAGCGAAGACAGTCCTGAGCCGTAATCATCAATGGCGATCTTCAAACCGGCGGCGGCGAAGCTCTGAAGATTGGCCAGAGCGCGTTCCGGTTCGTTGATGACCGCTGTTTCGGTGATCTCCAGCCCAATACGACCGGCGCTATGCCGGCCGATGGTCGCCAGGAGCCATAGGGCGAAGGTCTCGTCAGCGACCATCTGGCCTGAGAGATTGATGTGGATCTCGACCTCCAGTCCGAGGTCCCGCAATCGCGCCTGATCGGCGAGGGCGCGACGGACGACCCAGCGTGTGAGGTCTTCGATCAGGCCGGTCTGTTCGGCCAAGCCGATGAACTCGTCGGGCGAGACCATTCCCCGGACCGGATGCTTCCAGCGCACCAAGGCCTCTGCCACTTCGATCCGATCGTTGCTCAACCTCAGCTTGGGTTGATAGGCCAGCGCCAGACTATCCTCGGTGATCGCTTCACGGAGATCGCGGAGCAGGGTCAAGCTCGCTGCGGCGCGTTCGCGGTCTTCTTCGCGATAGATTTGAACCTTCGTGGCCTGGGACTGAGCTTGAGCCAAAGCTTCGGCGGCGCAGTCGATCACGAACTCCCCGCAACGATCATAGCGCGCGAAGCCGAAGGCGACGTCTAGATCGAAACTCTGCCCGTCCGCCAAGTCGAGGCGCCGGTCCAGCCCGAGGCGCAAAACGGCCAGAAGGTTTTCGGCTTCAACATCGTCAGCAGCCCGGAAAGCGAACTCCAGGTTCGTTCGGCCAATGCGGCCAAGCCTTAATCCGGGAACGAGGCTCCTGACGCGCTCACCGAGGGTCTTGAGGATTATGCCGGCGACCTGGGAGCCAATCTGGCGACGGAGACCACTAAAGCCGTCAAGGCCAAGGATGCCGACATAGGCAAGGCCGTCCTTGTCGGAGATCGAGAGGTCGTTGGTTAGGAGCGAAGCCCCCAGATCTGCGGATGGCAACTTTTCGAGATGTTCGGCCAAACGATTGAAAGCATCATGTTCAGCGCTGAGCGGGGTGGATGGCGGCGCGCGGAGACCGCGGTGCCCGGCCGCCAAATTCAGCAGTGCGTCGGCCAAGTTGAAGGTATCCTGGGCGCGGCCCGGATCGCTTGGCTTGGCGGATGAAATTGCAACAGTCTGGTTGCCCATCTGATCAGTCTAGGTGGAGCCGCTGAAAGAGACGTTAATCTTCCCGCCCGTCGCTGTGGCCGCCATGTCACTCTAGCCATCCAAAGACGCGAGATCACTCGGCCCGCCTAACCCGTCGAAGGTCTGGTCTATGGAGGTATGCCAGTGCCCGCTGTTGGCGCCTGACCACTCTCTGTAGGCGGTCGTGCTCGGCTGGCGCCTTATGGTCTTTTCGCTTGAGGCGGTGGAGTTGTTCTGTCGCAGGACCCGCTTACGATGTTGCTAGAACGAGTGAGAAGGGCGCCACATGCTGGCTTCCTAATCGCGCCCGAAGCGCCGGCGCACTTCTCTGGCCTCCGCTGCGCTATCGCCGGCATGCACGGCGCAGAGGTCGCCGTGGCGCGCCTTGCATTGCGCAGACGAAAGCCGGACGCGACCGCTGACGGCGTTTCGGCCGCGCGCGCCCGAGATCGTCACCGGCGCTGCGCCTCGCGATTGACCAATCCTAAGAGGAGACTGACGTCAGTCGCGATTCCGGCACGCCTTGCGTCATCGCGGCCTACCAGCGCACAACTAGAGCGTTATCCAGCGAAGTGGATGCCGGTTCGCCGCCGAACTAACGCGTCAAAACAAGAATCTAGAGCAAACGGCATGATTATCATGGCGACCTTTGCTCAAGGCGCACGATCGGCCTAACGCATTGAGATCGTTACAGCTGGGCGCGTCTCACAATCCGGTTCCGAAATTGAGTGTCGGTTCGCCTCCGACCGCCCGCACCAGACAATCGGAAAGGTCACGCGACCGCGTCGCCCAGGATTGGATCGTCGGCGCACCAACACATGGTGCGCATATGCGCAACATGCGCCCAAAAAATGAGCGCGGGCGCCCTGAGATCTGTGCTTCGACGTGGGTTGGCCAAGTCGGTCCCGAACATGGACTCCTGAAGGGCGCTGATCAGCCATACTGACAAACTGATGCGCGTGCTTGTTATTGACCCCGACCCCGCGAGGGCCGCCCTGGTGGCCGAAGGTCTTGTGGGCGTGCATCCGCTTGAGGTGCGACAAGCCGCGGCCTTCGACGAGGCGGAAGCCGCGCGGTTCTCGCCAGACGTCGTCGTTATCGCGTCCGACAGCCCCGATCGAGACACGCTGGAAAGTCTGCGCGAGGCCAGCCACAGCAATCCGCGGCCTGTGGTGATGTTCGTCGACCGCTCCGAGCCGGGCCTGGCTGAGCAGGCGGTGCGGGCGGGCGTTGCAGCCTACATCGTTGACGGCCTGGCCCCCAGTCGTGTCCGCTCTATCCTAGACGTGGCCATGAGCCGCTTTGCCCTGACGCAGCAGTTGCGCGGTGACCTGGCCAAGGCCAAGGCCGATCTGGAGTCCCGCAAGGTGGTCGACCGGGCCAAGGGACTGCTGATGAAGGAGCGGGGTCTCGACGAGGACGGGGCTTACCGTCTGCTGCGCAAGCTGGCCATGGACCGCGGCAAGCCCATCGGCGCCATCGCCGCTGATCTTCTGGCCTTTGCGGGGATACTCAAGGGAGACGCTTCGTGAGCGGGCTGGTCGATCTGCGCCTGGGCTTTATCCCGCTGACCGACTGCGCGCCGCTGGTGGTGGCCAAGACGCTGGGTTTCTTCGCGGAGGAGGGGCTGGATGTCGAGCTTAGCCGCGAGGTCTCCTGGGCGACCCTTCGCGACAAGGTGACAGTGGGCGCCCTAGACGGAGCGCATATGCTGGCTCCGATGGCCCTGGCCTCGACCTTGGGCGCGGGAGGATCAGGCGATGCCGTCCCGATGATCGCCCCTCTGGCCCTGAATCTGAATGGCAGCGCGATCACCGTATCGACCAGTCTGGCCGCCGTGCTCCGCGAGATCGATCCCGAAGGCATGGCCCAGCACCCGGTCACGGCAAGGGCCCTTGCGCGGCTGGTCGAGCGGCGCAAGGCGAGGGGCGAGCCGCTCCTGACCTTCGCTGTGGTCTTCCCCTATTCGATGCACGCCTACGAACTCCGCTACTGGATGGCCCAGGCCGGGATCGATCCTGATCGCGACGTTCGTCTGGTGGTTACGCCGCCGCCGCGCATGGTCGAGCAGCTCCGGCTCGGCGGCATCGATGGTTTCTGTGTTGGCGCGCCCTGGAACGCTGTAGCCGTCCAGGAGGGGCTGGGCGAGGTCCTGATCAAGGCCTCGGAATTCTGGGCCGGCTCGCCCGACAAGGTGTTCGGCGTGAAGACCGAGTGGGCCCAGACCTATCCCGACGAACTGCGCGCGGCATTGCGCGCCCTGATCCGGGCCTCGGCCTGGGCGGAAGATCCCGGCAACCGCGAGACGCTGGTCGAACTTCTGGTGCGGCCCGAGCATGTTGGCGCGCCGGCCGAGGCGATTGCGTGGGCGCTTGAGAGCGAAATCGTCTTTCACGCCGACGCAGCAGGGCTGCCCCGGCGCGAACACGCGCTGTGGTTTCTCTCCCAAATGGCGCGCTGGGGTCAGATCGACGGACAGCAGGATCTGGCTGCAGTCGCCGACCTCGTCTACCGGCCCGACCTCTTCCATGCGGCGGCAGGGTCGCTCGGACCGGTCATCGATGCGGCGATGACCTTCGCAGGTGCGGCAAAGACGGGCCCTGCTGCGCTGTTCGACGGTTTGCCATTCAACCCGGATCAGGCCGCCGACTACGCGGCGGCCTTTGCAATCGGTCGCTCGAAGCCCTGAGTGTCATGGGCGTGCGAGCTCTGACGCGCATCTGAACGCGTGAAATACAAGCAGCGACCCTGATCATCCTGCTTTGCCGCTGTGCAATATCGCGCCGATTTCACCGGATGATCCGCACAGCGCGTTTTGCCGATTGCCGCCTTGGCTGCGGCGATCCCTCCTGCTGGGGACACGCGGGACAACGAAGTTCTGCGCGGGCCTGAGAGGGCCGCCCGATGGTGCCACGCCGTCGAGATGGATTGGACAACGACGTCCGGAGAAGCCGCTGAGCGGCTTCGCCGGGCGTTTTTTTTTGGCCTTGGGGGATTAAGGCATGAAAAGAATGAAGCGCGCACTGGCCTTTGGCGCGGGGGCAGCGGCCCTGCTCTGGTCGGGAATGGCCGCTGCGCACGCCGCGCCGGAACCACAGCCGCCAGCCTCGCTGGAGCCGGCTGCTGAGGCTCCGGCCGCAGAGCCGCTCGAAGCTGTTGAGGCTCCGCCGCCGCCTGCGCCGCCGCCCGCGGTCAGCGACCAGATCGGCGCCGGAAAGCTGATCCTTGAGGTCCGCGCCCGCTACGAAAGCGTCGATCAGACCCGGACGGCGACGCTGAAGGACCCAGCCTCGGCCTTTACGGTCCGTACCCGGATGGGCTGGGAAACCGCTGAGTTCAAGCGTGTGAAGGGTCTGATCGAGTTCGAGGACGTGCGGCAGGCCGGCTCCGAGCACTATGCCGTCAATGTTCCCGGTGCGGCGACACCGCCGCTTAACGGCGCCGACAAGGCTCGCTATCCGGTGGTCAACGATCCGGACGTCACCGAACTGAATCGGGCCCAGTTGACCTGGACGCCCAGCACGGCCCTGCAAGTAACGGCCGGCCGCCAGCGGATCCTGCTGGATGACCATCGCTTCGTCGGCAATGTCGGCTGGCGTCAGGACGAGCAGACCTTCGACGGCGTGCGGGCCGACTTCGCCCTCGGCCGGGTCAAGGGGACCTACGTCTACGTCAGCCACGTCAACCGCATCCTGGCCGAGCTCAGGGACTGGGACAGCGACAGCCACCTGCTGAACGTCACCTGGTCGCCGGCCGAGGCGCTGCGCCTGCAGGGGTTCGTCTACGCGCTGGACTTCGGCAATTCGCCGATCAACTCGTCGATCACCAAGGGTGGCAAGGCCTCGGGCAAGACCTGGGTCGGCCTCTACCAACTGGCCTACAACGCCACCTATGCCCGTCAGAGCGAGTACAACGGCAACACCGCCGCCTTCGACCTGGACTATCTGGGCGGCGACATCGCCGGCACGTTCGACATCTACACCGCCAAGCTTTCCTACGAGTCGCTTGAGGGGAACGGAACGCGCGGCTTCACCACGCCCCTGGCCACGGTTCACGCCTTTAACGGCTGGTCGGACGCCTTCGTCTCGGCGGGCGGCAACAAGAGCTTTGCCGACGGCATCGAGGACCTGAACTTCAGCTTCAACGTCAAGCCGCGCCTGAGGAAGACCTACTTCTTCAACAGCGACATCCTGGTCCGCTACCACGACTTCAAAGACCAGAAGACCGGCGCAGACCTCGGCCATGAGTGGGGCGTGCAGCTGACGGCGGCGCTGACCACCAAGCTGTCGATGCAGTTCAAATACGCCGACTTCCAGCGCGAAACGACTGTTCCGGCCGGCACGCTGACGCCGCCCGCCTCGCGCTCCAAGGCCTGGTTCACCCTCGAATACAAATTCTGATCAGACGGGATCCACGATCATGTCCAAGACCGACAAGACCCAGACCGTCGCCGCCGAGGCCTTGAGCTCCGCCGGACTGACGCGTCGTAGCGCCATCATGGCGACCGCCGCCACCCTGGCCGCCGTCAAGGCCGCCTTCCCGGGCGGGGCGCACGCCGCCGGTGCCGGGCCGGAAACCGCCAGGGCCCGGCTGGGCTTCATCGCCCTGACCGACTCCGCAGCGGTTATCATCGCTAAGGAGCGCGGCCTGTTCGCCAAGCACGGCATGCCGGATGTCGAGGTGCTCAAGCAGGCCTCCTGGGGCGCTACGCGCGACAATCTCGTTCTGGGAAGCGAGAGGGGCGGTATCGACGGAGCCCACGTCCTGTCGCCGATGCCCTATCTGATGACCACCGGGGCGATCACCGGCGGCGCGCCGACGCCGATGTATGTTCTGGCGCGCCTGAACACCAACGGTCAGGGGATCTCGGTCGGCAACGACCTTAAGGCCGTGAAGGTCGGCCTCAACAGCGCCGGGGCCAAGGCCAAGTTCGCCCAAATGAAAGCGGCGGGCAACATGGCCAAGGTGGCCATGACCTTCCGGGGCGGTACTCACGACCTGTGGGTCCGATACTGGCTGGCGGCCGGTGGCATCAACCCCGAGACCGACATCTCGACCATCGTCATCCCGCCGCCCCAGATGGTGGCCAACATGAAGGCCGGCACCCAGGACGTGTTCTGCGTCGGCGAGCCGTGGAACGGCCAGCTGGTCAATCAGAAGGTCGGCTACACCGCCTGCCTGACCTCGGAACTCTGGATGAACCACCCGGAAAAGGCGCTGGGCATGCGCGCCGCCTGGGTCGACAAATATCCGCGCGCCGCCCAGGCCATCACCGCCGCCGTGCAGGAAGCGGCGATGTGGTGCGACAAGGCTTCCAACCTGCCGGCCATGTGCTCGATCGTCTCGGGCCGCCAGTACGTCAATGTGCCGATGGGCGACATCCTGCCCCGCCTGCAGGGCACGGTGGACTATGGTGACGGCCGCACTCTGAAGAACTCGCCGCATCGGATGAAGTTCTGGGCCGACAACGCCAGCTTCCCTTTCAAATCGCACGATCTTTGGTTCCTGACCGAGGACATCCGCTGGGGCGTGCTGCCGCAGAAGACCAACACCCAGGCGCTCGTCAACAAGGTCAACCGCTCGGACATCTGGCGGGCGGCGGCCAAGTCGATCGGCCAGGCCGGCCCGGCGGGCGACAGCCGCGGCGTCGAGCGGTTCTTCGACGGCAAGGTGTTCGATCCGGCCAATCCTGGCGCCTATCTGGCCAGCCAGCCGATCAAGAAGCTGGTCTAGGGGAGGGCGCGGTCATGACCTTTCCCAAGCCTTCGTTTTCACCGGCGGAACCCGTGAGGGGGGCCATGGGCGAGGTCCGGGCACCGCCGGGTTCGCCGGCCCTTGTTGATGAGCCTGGTGCCTCGCGTCTGTCGGAGCTCGGTCGCTGGGCCAGAGCCATGGCGGCGGCGGTCATCCCGCCGGCCCTGACCCTGCTGCTGCTGATGGGTGTCTGGCAGGCGGCGGCCGGTGATTCCTTCACGGGCGTGCCCTCGCCGGGACGCATCTGGACCGAGTCCAAGGACCTGATCACCGATCCATTCTTCGACAATGGGGGAGTCGACAAGGGCCTGTTCTGGCACGTCCTGACCAGCCTCAGCCGGGTCGGCGTCGGCTTTTCGCTGTCGGCGGTCTGCGGTGTCATGCTGGGCGTGCTGATCGGTGCCAATCGCTGGGCCCATCGCGGCCTGGATCCGATCTTCCAGGTGCTTCGCACCGTGCCGCCCCTGGCCTGGCTACCGATCTCGCTGGCGGCGTTTCAGCAGGCCCAGCCCTCAGCCCTGTTCGTGATCTTCATCACCTCGATCTGGCCGATCATCATCAACACCGCCGTAGGCGTGCGCAACATTCCGGATGACTATCGCAACGTCGCCAGGGTGCTGCGGCTGTCGCCAGTCGAGTACTTCTTCAAGATCCTGCTGCCGGCCACCACGCCCTACATCTTCACCGGCCTGCGCATCGGCGTCGGCATGAGCTGGCTGGCCATCGTCGCCTCCGAGATGCTGCTGGGCGGCGTGGGCGTCGGCTTCTTCATCTGGGACCAGTACAATTCGGGGCGCATCTCGGACATCGTCGTGGCCCTGGCCTGGGTCGGTCTGACCGGCTTCTTCCTCGACCGCATCGTCGCCTTCGTCGGGCGCATCGTCTCGCGCGGCAGCGCGCTGAGCTGAAGGATCACCACCATGGCCAAGGCCTATCTTTCCATCGAAGGCGTCGGCGTCACCTTCCAGAAGGGCTCAGCCCGCTCCGAGGTGCTGCGCGACATCAATCTGCAGGTCGACCAGGGCGAGTTCGTCTCGATCATCGGCCACTCCGGGTGCGGCAAGTCCACCTTGCTCAACGTGGTCGCCGGCCTGATCCCGGTGACCACCGGAGCGGTGATCCTGGACCGAGAGTCGGTTGAGGCACCGGGACCCGAGCGGGCGGTGGTGTTCCAGAACCACTCGCTGCTGCCCTGGCTATCGGTGCAGGAGAACGTCCGTCTGGCGGTCGACAAGGTGTTTGCGGGCAAGAAGTCGGCGGCCGAACGCAAGGACTGGACACTGCACAACCTGGATCTGGTCAAGATGACCCACGCCCGCGACAAGCGGCCGTCGGAAATCTCCGGCGGCATGAAACAGAGGGTCGGTATCGCCCGGGCGCTGTCGATGCAGCCCAAGGTGCTGTTGCTGGACGAACCGTTCGGGGCTCTGGACGCCCTGACCCGCGCTCACCTGCAGGACAGTGTCATGGAGATCCAGACCGCCCTCAAGAACACGGTTTTGATGATCACCCACGACGTCGATGAGGCGGTTCTGCTGTCGGACCGCATCGTGATGATGACCAACGGTCCGCGCGCAACGATCGGCGACATTCTGCCCGTAGACTTGGCGCGCCCGCGAGACCGGCTCGCCGTCGCCGGGAACGCCACTTACGTGCATGCCCGTGCAGCGGTTATCGAGTTCCTGTACGCCCGTCGAGCGGCATAGGCGCTTAGAAAGCAGGCGCTGCAGGCGCCTGTTTGCTGAGCGATTGTGCGGCGCCGCATAAGGCGGCGCGGCGGGGGCGAAGCTGGGTGACTCTCCGGCCAACGTGATCTCCAATGATGTCAGGCCTTCGGACAACGACGTTCGTGGCTGCCAGAGAAGACCGCTCGGATGCGGTCACCCCATGGGCGCAGGCGCCTCTCTCGCAGACCGCATTCCGAGGCACAGCCATGAATCTCCGTGAGTTCGCCAAGGTTGGACACGCCCCAACCCTGTTCGCCGCCTTTCTCTATTTTGATCTCAGCTTCATGGTCTGGGTGATCCTGGGTCCCCTGGGCGTGGCGATTGCCAAGGACTTCAATCTCGACCCCGCCCAGAAAGGCCTGATGGTCGCGGTGCCCGTGCTGGCCGGCGCGCTGCTGCGGTTGGTCAATGGCGTGCTGGTCGATCGCATCGGCCCCAAGAAAACGGGCATGATCGGCCAACTGATCGTGCTGACCGGCCTGGTCCTGACCTGGGTAGTCGGAGTTCACAGCTACAATCAGGTTCTGGCCCTGGGCCTGATCCTCGGCGTCGCCGGGTCTTCTTTCGCCGTCGCCCTGCCGCTGGCTTCGCGCTGGTATCCGCAGGAGCATCAGGGACTGGCTCTGGGCATTGCCGGCGCCGGCAACTCCGGCACGGCGCTGGCGGCCCTGTTCGCGCCGCTGTTGGCCAAGACCTATGGCTGGCAGAATGTCATCGGCCTGGCGGCCATCCCTTTGGCGGTGGCCTTCGTGGTCTACATGCTGATGGCCAAGGATGCGCCCGAGCAGCCGGCTCCCAAGAAGCTGGCCGAGTATCTGGACGTCCTGAAGGTCCCGGACGCGTGGTGGCTGATGCTGCTGTACGCTGTCACATTCGGCGGCTTCGTGGGTCTGGCCTCGTCGCTGACCATCTATTTCAACTCCGAGTATGGCCTCGACCCGGTGATCGCCGGTTTCTTCACCGCCGCCTGCGTGTTCGCTGGATCCTTCATCCGCCCGGTCGGCGGAGCCCTGGCCGACCGTCATGGCGGCGTGCGCACCCTGACCGTTGTCTACGCCCTGGCCGCGATCGGTCTGGCGGTGGCCAGCTTCCAGCTTCCCTCAGCCTGGCTGGCTCTGGCTGTGCTGATGTTCTCGATGCTGGCCCTCGGCGCCGGCAATGGCGCTGTGTTCCAGCTGGCCCCGCAGCGCTTCCGCAAGGAGATCGGCGTCATGACCGGCCTGATCGGCATGACCGGCGGGATCGGTGGCTTCTACCTGGCCTCGACCCTCGGCATGGCCAAGAAGGCGACCGGTTCCTACCAGCTCGGCTTTCTGGGCTTCGCCGCCCTGGCCTTGCTCGCCCTGTTCGCTCTGCACGGCCTGAAGGCCCAGTGGCGGGCGATCTGGCCGACCCTGTACGCCGACACCGTCCCGGTTCGCGTCTGATCCCGCCCTCTTGAAGGTGAGCAAAGCCATGAGCAACGCCCAAATCCGGGAAAAACTAGTCGTCATCGGCAACGGCATGGCCGGCTGTCGGGCGGTAGAAGAGATCCTCAAGCGCGATCCCGATCGCTACGAGATCGCGATCTTCGGGACCGAGCCCCGCGTCAATTACAACCGCATCATGCTGTCGCCAGTGCTGGCGGGCGAAAAAACCTTCGCCGACATCGTCATCAATGACGAGGCCTGGTACCGCGACAACGGCATCACCCTGCACGCTGGCCGAGCCGTCGTTGGTGTTGATCTGGAAGGCAAGACTGTGCTGGCCGAGGGCGGTCTGGCCTTGGCCTATGACAAGCTGATCCTGGCCACGGGCTCGGACCCCTTCCGCCTGCCACTGCTGGGTTCCGACCTGAAGGGTGTGGTCACCTTTCGCGACCTGGACGACGTGGAAGCCATGGTCACGGCCTCGGCCAGGCCTGGCGCGCGCGCCGTGGTGATCGGCGGCGGTCTGCTGGGCCTGGAAGCCGCCTACGGTCTGGCCCGTCGCGGCATGGGCGCCACCGTCGTCCACCTGATGGACGTCCTGATGGAGCGCCAGCTGGACGAGAGCGCCGGCTTCCTGCTGCGCGAGGCGCTGCTGGAGCGCGGCGTCGAGACGGTGCTTGGCGCGCACTCAGAACAGATCGTCGGCGAAGACGGCAAGGTCGCCGGCTTGAAGTTGAAGGATGGCCGCATCCTGCCTTGCGACCTGCTGGTCATGGCCGTCGGCATCCGACCCAACGCCACCCTGGCGCGCGAGGCGGGTCTGGCTGTCAATCGCGGCGTCATCGTTGATGACGGCCTGTGCAGCTCTGATCCGGCCGTGTTCGCTGTGGGCGAGTGCGTCGAGCACCGGGGTCAGTGTTACGGCCTGGTCGCGCCGATCTGGGAGATGTGCCGGGCCCTGGCGCAAAGCCTGACAGACGGCGAGGGCGGCTATGAGGGCTCGGTGCTTTCGACCCGCCTGAAGGTCTCGGGCGTGGATGTGTTCTCGGCTGGCAAGTTCGCCGGCGGCGAGGGCTGCGAGGACATCGTGTTCCGCGACGCCGGACGCGGCGTCTACAAGCGTGTGGTCATCGAGGGCGGCAAGGTTGCTGGCGCGGTGCTGTTCGGCGACGCCGCCGACGGCGGCTGGTACTTCGACCTGATGCGAGCCGGGACCGATGTGGCGGAAATCCGTGACACCCTCATTTTCGGCCAGGCCATCACGGAGGGGTTGTCTGGCCTGGACCCTAATGCGGCCGTTGCAGCCATGCCCGATACGCAGGAAATCTGCGGCTGCAACGGTGTCTGCAAGGGTTCGATTGTTTCGGCCATCACCGTTCAGGGGCTGACCAGCCTCGACGACGTGCGGGCGGTGACCAAGGCCTCGGCCTCGTGCGGCTCGTGTACGCCGCTGGTCGAGCAGGTGCTGAAGATCACCCTGGGCGATGACTTCAAGGCCCCGACCGGCCCCAAGCCGATGTGCAAATGCACGCGCCACGGCCACGATATCGTCCGCAAGAAGATCGTCGCCGAGGGTCTGAAGGTCATGCCGGCCGTGATGCAGGCCATGGAATGGACCACGCCCGACGGCTGCGCCTCGTGCCGTCCGGCCCTAAACTACTACCTGCTGTGCGCCTGGCCGGGCGAGTACAGGGACGACGCCCAGTCGCGCTATATCAACGAGCGCGTTCACGCCAACATCCAGAAGGACGGCACCTACAGCGTCGTTCCGCGCATGTGGGGCGGCATGACGACGCCCGACGAACTGCGGGCTATCGCCAACGTTTCCGACACGTTCTCCATCCCGTCGGTCAAGGTCACCGTCGGCCAGCGGATCGAGCTGCTGGGCGTGTTGATGTACGTCCTGCCGGCCGTGTGGGCCGACCTCAACGCCGCCGGCATGGTCAGCGGTCACGCCTATGCCAAGGGACTTCGCACGGTGAAGACCTGTGTTGGCACGGACTGGTGCCGCTTTGGCACGCAGGATTCTACGGGCCTGGGCATCAAGCTGGAAAAGGCGCTGTGGGGGTCATGGGCCCCGGCCAAGGTCAAGCTTGCGGTGTCCGGTTGTCCGCGCAACTGCGCCGAGGCCACCTGCAAGGACATCGGCGTGATCTGTGTCGACAGCGGCTATGAAATCCATCTGGGCGGGGCGGCTGGTCTGCACATTCAGGGCACCCAGGTCCTGACCCACGTCGCGACCGAAGCCGAAGCGATGGAAGTCATCGCCGCTGTTCTCCAGTTCTATCGCGAGGACGGCTGGTATCTGGAGCGGATCTACAAGTGGATGGCCCGCATCGGCCTCGCCGCCATCAAGGCCGCTGTCGTGGATGACGACGCCAATCGGGTGTCGCTGCACGAGCGCTTCGCGATCTCGCAGGAGACAGCCCAGATCGATCCGTGGGCCGAGCGGGCAACGGGCGGTGTCGAATCTCAGGAGTTCAAGCCCATGGCCCAACTGCCGATGGGGATGGCCGCTCAATGACCGTTCATGCGCTTCACATCGAGCATGCCTGGCATGATGTCGGCGCGGTCGAGGATATCCCCGAGCGCGGCGCGCGACGGGTCTCGACAGCTCAGGGCGACGTGGCGGTGTTTCGCACCGGCGATGGTCAGGTCTTCGCCTTGATCGATCGTTGCCCGCACAAGCAAGGGCCGCTCAGCCAGGGGATCGTGCACGGCCATTCGGTGACCTGTCCGCTGCACGCCATGGTCATCGACCTGGCGTCAGGGGCTTTGACCGGAGCCGACGCGGGCAAGGGCTGCGCGCCGGTGGTTCCGGTCAGCGTCCGTGACGGTCGCGTATGGCTTGCAGCCCCTGCGTCGAGGCGCTGACAGCATGGCCGACGGGTCCGGCGCGCTGGCGATCAAGACGGCCTGTCCCTATTGCGGCGTCGGCTGCGGCGTCACGGCCCTGGTCGGCGACGGACGGTCTGTCTCGGTCGCGGGCGATACGGTGCACCCGGCCAATCTGGGGCGCCTTTGCTCCAAGGGCGCAGCGCTGGGCGCGACGGTCAGCCTTGAAGGGCGCCTGCTGGAGCCCACGATCGGCGGCCGCGTCGCCAGCTGGACCGAGGCCACGGCCCTGGTGGCCAAACGGTTTCGCGAGACCATCGCCCGGCATGGTCCCGACAGTGTCGCTTTCTATGTGTCCGGTCAGCTGCTGACCGAGGACTATTATGTCGCCAACAAGCTGATGAAGGGCTTCATCGGCTCGGGCAATATCGACACCAATAGCCGACTCTGCATGGCCTCGGCTGTCGCAGCGCACAAACAGGCCTTCGGCGCCGACCTGGTGCCTGGCTGCTATGAAGACCTCGATCTGGCTGATCTTGTGGTGTTCAGCGGCCACAACGCCGCCTGGACCCATCCCGTCCTGTTCCGCCGAATGGAAGCGGCCAAGGCGCGCGGTCAGAAGCATGTGGTCATCGATCCGCGCCGCACCGACACCGCCGAGGGGGCCGACCTGCATCTGGCCATTGCTCCGCAGTCGGACGTTCGACTCTGGAACGGTTTGCTGGCCGACCTGATCAGGCGTGGCGCCGTCGATCGCGACTACATCGAAGGTCACGTCAACGGCTTCGACGCCGTCGAGGTGGCCCTGGCCGAGATCGACCAGTCACCCACCGCCGTGGCCGCCGACTGCGGCGTGCCGCTGGCCGACCTGCTGACCTTCTTCGACCTGTTCGCGGCCAACGCCCGCACGGTCAGCCTGTTCTCGATGGGGGCCAATCAGTCGGCCCAGGGCGTGGCCAAAGGGCTGTCGATCCTCAATGTTCACCTCGCCACCGGCCGGATCGGCAAGCCCGGAGCCTGTCCATTCTCGATCACTGGCCAGCCCAACGCCATGGGTGGACGCGAGACTGGCGGCATGGCCAATACCCTGGCCGGCCACATGGATTTCGGACCGGCCGATCGTGACCGCGTCGCCCGCTTCTGGGGCGCTCCCAACACCACCCGCAAGCCTGGCCTGAAGGCTGTCGACATGTTCGAGGCCGTGCATGACGGTCGGATCAAGGCGATCTGGATCATGGCCACCAATCCGGCCGTGTCGATGCCCGACGCCAGCCGGGTGCGCGCGGCCCTGGCCATGTGTCCGTTCGTCGTTGTCTCCGACTGCGTCGCGGACACCGACACAACGGCTTTTGCCCACGTAAGGTTGCCGGCCCTGGCCTGGGGCGAAAAGGACGGCACGGTCACCAATTCCGAGCGCCGGATCTCGCGTCAGCGGGCTCTGTTCGCCGCGCCGGGTCAGGCCCGCCCCGACTGGCGGATTATCGCCGATGTCGCCAGGGCCATGGGCTTCGATGGCTTCGGCTGGCCCAGCCCGGCCAGTGTGTTTCGCGAATGGGCGCGTCTTACGGCCTATGAGAATAACGACCGTCTGCTGAACCTTTCTGGTCTGACTGGCCTGGGTCCTGATGGCTATGCCGGGCTCAGGCCGGTGCAGTGGCCGGTGGCGGCCGGTGGCGAGGGGACGCCGCGCCTGTTCGTCGATGGCCGCTTCCAGACACCTGACGGCCGCGCCCGGATGATCCCGACGCGGTCCGGCGGTCCGGCCGACCCAGTTGACGCGGCCTATCCCCTTGCTCTGAACACGGGGCGCGTCCGTGATCAGTGGCACACCATGACCCGCACGGGTCTGGCTCCCGACCTGTGCCGCCATGCGCCCGAGCCGTTCGTCGAGATGCACCCCGTCGATGCAGAGGCTGCCGGGATCAAGGAGGGGACCCTGACCCGCGTGGTGACGGCGCGCGGCGAAGCTGTGGCCCTCGCCAGGGTTACCGACCGCCAGCGTGTCGGTGGCGTGTTCATGCCGATGCACTGGACCGACGCCTTCGCGCCGTCGGGCCGCTCCAACGCGCTCATCGCAGCCAATGTCGATCCGACCTCTGGCCAGCCGGAGTTCAAGCACACACCCGCCCGTATCCGCGCCTATCGCGAGACCTGGAAGGGCTTCTTTCTGTCGCGCGACACCTTGGGCGCGCCGACAGGGCAGGATCTGGTCTGGCGCCGCATTCCGCAGGACGCCTGCCAGCAACACGAATTCGCCGGTCGCGGCGACACGGCCCAGCGCGACGCGGTGCGCAAGGTGCTGTCCAAAGGGTTGATCGGCGAGGTCGTCGCTTACGAGGATCCCGGCTCGGGATCGCGCCGCGAGGCCTGGATCCGCGAGGGCCGGCTGCTCGCGGTCCTGTTCATGACCACAACCGGTCGCCTGCCGCCACGCGACTGGCTGGCCGACCTGTTCGCCATGCCTTTGCTGAGCCTCGACGCGCGTTCGGCATTGCTGTTTGGTCGCCCGCCGGGTGCGCCGGTCGACAAGGGGCCGATAGTCTGCGCCTGCCTGAAGATCGGGGCCAAGGCTATCCAGGCGGCGATCAATGCCGGCGCCGCCGACACCGGTGCGGTTGCGGCCGCCACCGGGGCAGGGACCAACTGCGGATCCTGCCGTCCCGAGATCGCCCGGATGATCACCGCCACTTCACTCGCCCCGCCCGTCAAGGAGACTGCCGATGCCGCATGACCTGAATGCCGGTCGCGTCCTGCTGGTCGGAGCGGGCCCGGGCCCTGTTGACCTGATGACGATGCGGGCCGTGCGCGCCGTCGAGGGCGCGCAAGCCCTTCTCTACGACGCTCTGATCTCGGAAGATGCCATCGCCCTGGCGCCGCAGGGCTGCATCCGCATCCAGACCGGCAAGCGCTCGGGGCGGACCAGCATGAAGCAGGAGACGATCAACCGCCTGATGTTGCGCCTGGCCCGACGCGGCCTGCGCGTGGTGCGCCTCAAGGGCGGCGATCCCTCGGTCTTCGGCCGGGTGGGCGAGGAGTCAGATTTCCTCAAGGGCCACGGCGTTTGTGTCGAGGTCGTTCCCGGCGTCACCGCCGCCTGCGCCGCCGCCGCTCAATTCAATTTCCCGCTCACCCATCGTGGCGAGGCGCGACGCGTCGTCTTCACCACCGCCCGTCTGGAGGCGGGCGCTCTGACCGGTGACTGGAGCGCCGCCGCCGATCCCGAAGCGACCATGGCCATCTATATGGGTGGCGAGGTCGTCGCCGAGCTTAGCCGGCGGATGATCGCCGCCGGGCGATGCCCGACCACGCCGGCCCTGGCGGTCGAACAGGCCGGTGGCAAGGATGCGCGGCTCTATAGCGGAACCCTGGAAACCCTCCCTGCGCGGCTTGCCCAGACGGGCGGCGGCCCTGTCCTGATCGTCGTCGGCGAGGTCGCTGCGCGCGCCGACACGCGTCCGGAGATCGAAGAGATCAGCTTCCAGCCCCTAAGCCTGCGAGCCTGAGGTCCCAGCCCTGGTAAGCTGCCGCGTCAATCATCGGATCGTCGCCGGCCCAGGCTGTGGCCTCGCCCGCAGCCTCCGCCGTCACCTGGGCAGGGTCGCCCAATGGCGGGGCGATCAAGGCGACGGATCGGTGTCGCACCATGCAGTGCGCCGGGATTTGCGCGCGCTGCGGCATTCGCGAGCGGCCGACGCCTGAAAAACGGCGTCTCATCTTCGTCAGTCCTACGACCAAACAGGATCTCGTCGGGCCTCCCCGCGCGATGAGGTCGAAGCGGGGCTAGTCATGAGCATCAAACCAAAAGCCCGTTTGCGCAGGTCAACGCGCGGGTCAATGTCGATAACATCTTCGACACCGACTATCTGGGCACGATCGGCACGACCCTGAACACTCTGGCGACGTTCCGCCCGGGCTCGCACCGCACGATCCAGTTCACCCTGTCGGCGGACGTCTAGAGCGTTATTCGGCGAAGTGGATACCGGTCCGCCGCCGAAATAACACGTCAAAACAAGACTCTAGAGCAAACGACATAACTCAATCATGGCGGCCTTTGCTCTAGAACCAGGGCCGCTCGCCGCCTCCGGGCGCGCGGCCCTTGATCCACTCGCCATGGCCGGAGAGGGGGCGTGAGGCACCCAACCGTTTTCGCGACCGCCGTTCAAATCAGATCAATACAGTAGAAATATAGGGAAGCTCAGGCCGATTGCCTCAGTCGACGACAGGATCGCCGCGATGCAGGGGATCGGGCAGGGGATCGCCAGCCTTCACGAACTGCAGCGACACCGAGTTGATGCAGTAGCGCAGCCGCGTCGGTTGCGGACCGTCCGGGAAAACGTGACCTTGGTGGCTGTCGCACCGGGCGCAGCGCGTCTCGATACGGGTCATGCCATAGGACGAGTCGGTGATCGCCCGGACATGGTCCTCGGCGAACGGCGCGTAGAAGCTGGGCCAGCCAGTGCCGCTTTCGAACTTGGTCTGGTGCCGGAAAAGGGGCAGGCCGCACAGGCGGCAGCCATAGACGCCAGGGCTTTTTTCGCCCAGCAGGCCGCCGCAGAACGGGGCTTCGGTACCATGCTGTAGCAGGACCCGGGCCTCCTCGGTGGTGAGTGCGGCCTCCAGGTGATGGCGTTCGGCCTCGTTGGGCGCCGTGAGGTCAAAACCGGCGGTCGATCGGGTGGCGGAGTCTAACATGACAACCAATGTAAGATGCCCGGAACGAATCCGGTAGGGACTAGCCCGCCATTTGGGCCGCCATCAGGAAGGAACGAGCTAATGCTGACCTGCACGACCCCCTCGATCGCCGAGCGCGAGACAGTCGCCACCCTGGGTGTGGTGTCGGGCGAGGCGATCATCGGCGCGCATATCTTCCGCGATATCTTCGCCGGCATCACCAATATCATCGGTGGTCGGGCCGGCGGTTATGAGAAGGCCCTGCGTGAGGCGCGCGACATCGCCCTGCAGGAAATGAGCGAAGAAGCCCGCCGCCTGGGCGCCGACGCCGTCGTGGGCGTGGATCTCGACTACGAGTCGCTGGGCCCTGACGGCGGCATGCTGATGGTCACCGCCGCCGGCACCGCCGTGAAGCTGCGTTAGGGGGCGTTCGATGACTGTGGCCGTCGCTTTCCTGCAACCAGGCTGGGCCGATTGGGAGGCCGGGCCCGTCCTGGCGCTTCTGCGTGAGCATCTGGGTGTCCAGATCGAAATCGCTACGCCAGATGGCGAGCCCCAGACCTCGATAGGCGGGCTGCTGGCCGCAGCAGACTACAGGTTCGATGATCCGGTCCTGTCTGACGCGGACGTCTTCCTGCTGATCGGTTCGGACGCCTGGACCAGCTATCACGATGAGGCCGTGTTCAGCCTGCTGCGACAGGCGATCGCCGACGGCAAGATTGTCGGCGCGATCTGTGCGGGCACGGTCGCTGCGGCCCGCGCGAGGCTGTTCGACGGGCGCGAGCATACCTCGAACGGCAAGGACTGGCTGGAGGCGCAGGCAGCGGGCTATGGCGGCGGCGCCCGTTATGTCGATCAGACTCGAGCGTTGACCTCAGGCAGGATTGTCAGCGCCGCCGGCGTCGCGCCGGTCAGTTTCGCGGCCGGTATCGCACGCCTGATCGCGCCGGAGTCCGAGGCGCTGATCGCCGGCTACGAGGCGATGTTCGCCAGAGAGTTCGCGCCAGGCTGACGACCATTGGACGGGCGGGGCCGTCGCCGATCCCGCCCGCCCGAAGTCGCCTACTTGGCCTGGGCGGCCGCGCCGGCGCGCGCCACGACTCCGTCTTGTGCGCCCGAGCCGCCTGAGGCGCCGATGGCTCCTATGATGCGGCTATCGACGATCAGCAGTTCGCCGCCCTCGATGGCCAGGGCTCCGGTGAAGATGGCGTTCAGCGTCCCGCCCTTGACCGCGTCCTGGAAGTAGCTGGTCGGCCGGCGGAAGTTGGCCGAGGTCTCGGCCTTGCGGCGCGCCACGTCGTTGGAGCCGTACTGGGCGCCGTCCATCTTTTCGCTGAGCACCAGGGCGCCGTTGGGCTCGACCACGGTGATGACCATGAACCAGCCGTTTTTGACGGCCTCGGCCTGGGCAGCCGCGACGGCTATCCTGGCTTCGGCCAGGGTCACCGAACGGCCATAGGGCGGATAGGCCGGCGCGACGGCAGGCGGCGCGGCGGTCTGGGCCATGGCGGGCGCGGCGAGGGCCAGCGCGAGCGCGGCAATGTGTGCGGTGGGCTTCATGATGGCCGTTTCTCCCCTGAGCAAATTCTGCGAGCACTGTTTTTGGAAACCGGTGTCATGCCCTGACTCCGCTTTAGCGCCGTAGGGGCAAGGTTGCAAACAGGCGAGGGCCTGATAACCGGTGTCCAACAAGACAATAAGCTTGCCGGGGGCCACACCATGTTCAGCAAGATCCTGATCGCCAATCGAGGCGAAATCGCCGTTCGCGTCATCAAGACGTGCCGTCGTCTGGGTATCGCGACCGTGGTGGTCTATTCCGACGCCGACGCGGGCAGCATGGCGGTCGAGATGGCCGATGAGGCGGTGCATATCGGCCCGTCGCCAGCCAATCAGTCCTATCTCGTCGCCGACAAGATCATCGACGCCTGCAAGCAGACGGGCGCCCAGGCCGTGCATCCCGGCTTTGGCTTCCTGTCGGAGAACGCGGGCTTCGCCCAGCGCTGCGCCGACGAGGGCGTCGTGTTCATCGGGCCCAACCCCGGCGCCATCCGCGCCATGGGCGACAAGATCGAGAGCAAGAAGTTCGCCCAGGCGGCGGGCGTGTCCTGCGTGCCCGGCCATATCGGCGAGATCGACGACACTGCCCATGCCATCAAGATCTCCGAAGAGATCGGCTATCCGGTGATGATCAAGGCGTCGGCCGGCGGCGGCGGCAAGGGCATCCGCGTGGCCTGGCATCAGCAGGACGTCGAGGAAGGCTTCCCGGCTGTCCGCGCCGAAGCCAAGGCCAGCTTTGGCGACGACCGCATCATTATCGAGAAGTTCATCGTCAGCCCGCGCCACATCGAGATTCAGGTGCTGGGCGACAAGCACGGCAATGTCGTCCACCTGTTCGAGCGCGAATGCTCGATCCAGCGTCGCAACCAGAAGGTCATCGAGGAGGCCCCGAGCCCGCTGCTCGACGAAGCCACCCGCAACGCCATGGGCGCCCAGGCCGTGGCCCTGTCCAAGGCCGTCAACTACGACAGCGCCGGCACGGTCGAGTTCGTGGCCGGCCAGGACAAGAGCTTCTTCTTCCTGGAAATGAACACCCGCCTGCAGGTCGAGCACCCGGTCACCGAGTTGATCACCGGCCTGGACCTGGTCGAGCAGATGATCCGCAGCGCCTGGGGCGAGAAACTGGCCTTCGAACAGAAGGATCTGAAGATCAACGGCTGGGCCATCGAGAGCCGCATCTACGCTGAGGATCCCTACCGCAAGTTCCTGCCCAGCATCGGTCGTCTGGTCCGCTATGACCCGCCGGAAGAGGGCCAGCATGAAGGCTATGTTGTCCGCAACGACGCCGGGGTGCGCGAGGGCGACGAGATCTCGATGTTCTACGATCCGATGATCTCAAAGCTGTGCACCTGGGCCCCGACGCGGATCGCCGCCGTTGACGGCATGGGCCGGGCGCTGGAGGACTTCCACATTGAGGGCCTGGGCCAGAACATCCCGTTCCTCAATGCGGTGATGGACCAGGAACGCTTCCGCTCCGGCCAGCTGTCGACCAACTACATCAAGGACGAGTTCCCCGACGGCTTTGGCGGCACCGAGCCGACCCCGGTCCAGATCGATATCCTCACCGCCGTCGGCGCGGCCATGCAGCGGGTCTATGCCGCCCGGGCGCGCACCAATGTCGCCGGTCTCAACGGCGCCGTGCGCGACGAGTGGGTGGTGGCCGTCGGCCACGCCAAGCGCCGCGTGAAGCTGTCGGGCGACGAGGACCTGACCGTCGAGTTGCTCGACGAGGGCCGCTCCCTGATCCTGAGCGACGTCGTCTGGCGTCCGGGCAAGCCGGTGTTCCGCGGCGCGCTGGGCGGGTCAGCCTTCACCGTTCAGGTCGCACCGGCGGCCGAAGGCTTCACCATCCGCCACCGCGCCGCCAAGGCCCGGGTTCTGGTCCTGACCCCGCGCTCGGCGCAGTTGCACGACATGCTGCCCGAGAAGCAGGCGGCCGACACGTCCAAGCTGGTGCTGTCGCCGATGCCGGGTCTGGTGGTCTCGATGGACGTCACTGCCGGCCAGCAGGTCCGCGAGGGCGAGGTGGTCTGTGTGCTCGAGGCCATGAAGATGCAGAACATCATCCGCGCCGAGCGCGACGGTGTGGTCAAGGCCGTCAACGCCAAGGGCGGCGACCCTGTCGCGGCGGATGAGGTGCTTGTCGAATTCGCGTAAGGAGTGTATTTATCGGGCTGCTCGACAGAAGGCGGTGGCTCGTGACGCTCACTTAGAAACTGTTCGGCTTCTACGGCCGGCTGCGTCGACGTGATTTTTGGGTCCTCTGGATCAGCTGCACGCTGACGGCGGCAGTTCTTGAAGTGATTGTCACGAGGAGCTTTGGCGTTAAGCTCAGTGATCAGGAAAAGCAGCTGATCCCACTGGCGATCCTCTGGCCGACCTACGCCCTGCTCGCCAAGCGAATGCATGATCGCGACCGTTCAGCCTGGTGGGCGCTGCTGCTGCTCGCGCCCGAACTGGTGGGCTATCTTGAAGCCGTTGTGGATCTTCCGCAGATGATCCTGTTGCCGAGTAAAATCACCGGCGGCTTGGTGGCGATATGGTTCTTTTTCGAGTTTGGCTTTCTGGAAGGAACCTCGGGCGACAATCGTTTCGGGCCTTCGCCAAAAGCTCAGGTTGCTCTCGACCCCTTGCCGGCGACCGGCGCCGCTTAGGCGCCCTTCCGGCTTCGCCGCTGAACGCCTAGATTACCCCGCGCGGCGCTCGTGCCGACTCGGAGCCAGGGCACATGAACGGTCAGACTGAATGGGCGGAGCTGTTCCTGTCGTCCAACGGGCGTCTGTCGCGCACGCCGTTCCTGATCGCCGCCGCGGTGCTGATCGGCTTCACGGTGATCTATGAGGCCATAGCGGGCTATACTCTGCACTGGCTGACCGGCTGGCTGGTCTATCCGGCCCTGCTGTTCTCGGGTGCCTGCATCCTGTCCAAACGCTTGCATGACCGCGGCCGGTCGGGTTGGTTCGCCGCCCTGATCCTGGTGGCCGTGATCGCTGTGTGGCCGCAGCCCGAGCACTTCCTCGACTTCGTGTTCTCGATCGCCAACCTGTGGGCGATCGTCGAGCTGGGCGTCATGGGCAGCGAGCAGGGGGCCAACCGCTACGGACCCAGCCCCTTGAAGTCTTTGGTTTAGTGCGCTTATAATTCTACTCTGGGAAGATCGGAGGAGGTGCCCGTGCTTGGTCTTTGGTTCAGCCCAAAAGGCAGTATGACGCGCGACAGCTTCTTCCTCTGCACGCTGATCACCTGGCTGATCGGAAGCATGGGTTTCCTGGCGCTTGCCATAGCAACGTCCTCACCGTTCAGCTTTCAAGTATTTGGAAGTATGCTGGACAATAGGGGCCAAGCTCTGGACTCTATGTTCGTCATGGTGGGACCGGTTGCCGTGGGCGCAACACTGGTTCTCTGGCTGGGCCAAGTCTGGTCCCTGGTCGCGATGTCTGTCAAGCGCCTGCAGAGTATGGGGAAGAGCGGGTGGTTTTGCCTTCTTTCGTTTATACCGGGTGTTCAAATCCTGTTTTGGCTGGTGCTGTGTGCGTGGTCAGACAGCACCTTGCGCTCAGACGAGGCGCTTAGCGCCTAGGCCGGTGCCTCGGTATTCTCCACCGGCCCAAACACACGCTGGAAGCTGGCCTTCAGGGCCGCATCGGCCTCTTCCATGGTCACGGGCAGCCCAAGATCGACCAGGCTGGTGACGCCGTGCTCGGTCTGGCCGCAGGGCACGATGCCCGAGAAGTGGCCAAGGTCGGGCTCCACGTTCAGGCTGATGCCGTGAAAGCTGACCCACTTGCGCAGCTTCACCCCGATGGCGGCGATCTTGTCCTCGCGCGACCAGCCCGCGCCCCGGCGTTCGACCCAGACGCCGACCCGGCCTTCACGCATCTCGCCGACCACATTGAAGGCGGCCAGGGCGTCGATGATCCAGGCCTCCAGCGCCTCTACGAAGGCGCGTATGTCGCGGCCGCGCCTCGTCATGTCCAGCATCACATAGGCCACGCGCTGACCGGGCCCGTGATAGGTGTACTGGCCGCCGCGCCCGCTCTCGAACACAGGGAAGCGGTCGGGTTCGATCAGGTCTGCGCGCTTGGCCGATATGCCGGCGGTGTAGAGCGGCGGATGCTCCAGCAGCCAGACCAGTTCGCCCGCCGTTCCGTCGGCGATGGCGGCGGCGCGCGCCTCCATGGCGGCAACGGCTGCCGGGTAGGGGACATAATCGGTCGAAACCGCCCAGCCCACGGGCGCGCCGTCGCGGCGCCCCAAAAGCGGGTTTCCTTTATTTTCAAGGCTTAACGGGCGATCAAGCATACGGCCCTATTCTTGCAATCTCGATGGCGCGACCAAGAATGGTCGAGAGTCGATTTTAGGGGCCTTAGTTCGTGAGCCAGGTCAACGCCGTCAATGT
>JANOSS010000143.1:0-31593 GCA_031415995.1 Caulobacter sp.
ATGGCAAGCCCCGCCTGGAGCAAGACCGAATAGGGACCCCGCGCCGACCTCGCGTCGGATAGGCCGTCACTGGCTGAGAAGGGTCCGGGTAGGTCGCGAGAACCGTCCAGCAATGGGCGGTCCAGAGGAATGATCGTCGCACTTTAGCCTTTCGGGGCAAGGGTGGCACAGAACCCGGCTTACAGACCGTCTGGTCCGTCTCTCCCCGTCTTGATTGTGGCGGGGAGGGGGCGGGCGCCCCGATCCCCTGTCATCGGACGATTTGACCCCTTGTGGGACAGGCCTTTGAGCGTCCCTAACACTTAACAGTTCCGTGTATGTTCTGTTGATGGGTTGTGATCACAAGTCATGGACCCGTGCGACATCTTTGTTTTCGCGGCGAAATGCCCGCTGGTGTCATTGTTTCCCAGTTCATCCCATGTTAACCCAGTTAGGTCGGCGGCGATCGAACTTTGCCGTGCGGCCGGGGTCTAAAGGGGTGAGGCGAGGTGTTCCTCTCGACGTTCGAGAAGCAGTTGGACAGCAAGCGGCGCATCGTTGTGCCGCAGGACTTCCGCGCGGCGATCTCGGGCCCCTTTGACGGCGTGGTCTGCTTCCCCTCCATCGAGGCCGATTGCCTGGAGGGCGGCGGAAAAGCCTTGTTTGACCGTTACCTGGGCGTGATCGAGGAGCTGGAATTCGGCGATCCGGTCCGCACCGCGCTCGAGACCAGCGTGCTAGGCGGCATGGCCAGGCTGTCGTTTGATACAGCTGGTCGCATTACGCTTCCCGATCACCTGTGCGAGATGTTCGGTCTGAGTGATTGGGTGACTGTCGTCGGTATGGGTGAGCGTTTTCAGATCTGGTCGCGCGAGGCCTTCCAGGCCCACCGCGCCGCGCAACGCGAGCTGGCCCGCGAGGGTCTTGCGGCCATGCGGGTTCAGCAGCGCACCGCGCGTATCGGTGGCGCATGACGCAAGCCGCGCCGCACATCTCCGTCCTGCTCAACGAGATCGTTGACGCCTTGGCGCCCAAGCCGGGCGAGACGATCATCGACGGCACCTTTGGGGCCGGCGGCTATACCCGCGCCATCCTGGCCACCGGCGCCAGCGTTGTGGGCTTTGACCGCGACCCGACCGTTCAGCGCTTTGCGCAGGGCCTGCCGGCGGACCGCTTCCGTCTGGTTCAGGACCGCTTCTCGCAGATGGCCGAGCATTTCGAGCCGCAGTCGGTGGACGGCGTGGTGCTGGATATCGGTGTCTCGTCCATGCAGCTGGACGAGGCCGAGCGCGGCTTTTCGTTCATGCGCGACGGTCCGCTGGACATGCGGATGAGCGACACCGGCCCGACGGCCGCCGATCTGGTCAATGAGCTGGACCACACCGAGCTGGCCCGCATCCTCTATGTCTATGGCGAAGAGCACGCCTCGCGCCGCATCGCCAGCTTCCTGGTGCGCCGCCGCGAAGAGCGCAGGTTCGAGCGCACCCTGGACCTGGCCCATGTAATTGAGCGCGCCCTGGGGGGGCGCAAGGGCGCCAAGGTGCACCCGGCCACCCGCTCGTTCCAGGGCCTGCGCATCGCGGTCAATGAAGAGCTGGCCGAGCTGGAGGCCGCTCTGGCCGCTGCCGAAGTCATCCTCAAGCCAGGCGGTCGACTGGCGGTGGTCAGCTTCCATTCGCTGGAAGATCGCATCGTCAAAAACTTCCTCGCCGAGCGGGCCGGGCGCACGCCGGGTGGTTCGCGCCACCTGCCGCAGGCCCCCGCCGGCGCGCCGGCCAGCTTCCAGCTGATCGCCAACAAGGCCATCGCGCCGGGCGAGGCGGAGCTGGCGGTCAATCCGCGCGCCCGCTCATCGAAGCTGCGCGCCGCCATCCGCACGACCGCCCCGATCTGGGTGGATCTGTCGTGAGTGTCTCGGGTCTGTTCAATCGTCGGGTTCGCGGCTTTCGCATTGTCGAAGTCGTCGGGCTGGGCGTGTTGCTGACCCTGGTCACCGGCGTCTATCTGGCCAAGACGGTCGCCGGCCGCGAGCGCAACGAGATCGCCCGCATCGAGCGCGAGATCGAAGACGAGCAGGCTCGCAAGCGCCTGCTTGAGGCCGAGGTCGCCCATCTGGAGCAGCCCCGCCGCATCGAGGCCCTGGCCCTGGCCATGGGGCTGCAGTCCATTCCGGCCGCCCGCGAGACGACCGAGGACGCCCTGATCGACGTGGCCCGCAACCGCGCGCCGCCCGCGCCCGTCGAACTGCACGCCGCGCCGGTGGCGCCCGACACCCTGGCCGCCGATGCGCCCGAGCCGGCGCCGGACGACGTCCCGACCTCGCCCGCGCCGAAACGGGAGGGCCCGCGATGAGCCTCTCCAACCTGGGTCCGTCCGGCTTTCAGCCCGGCGCCTGGCGCTGGCTGATCGAGCGCGTCTGGCGCCTGGAGCACGCCTTCGAGCGCTCGCGCGCCGCCGCCAAGCCCGAAGACGACACCCGCATCCGCATCTTCTTCGTGATGGCCTTTTTCGGCCTTTGCTTCGTGGTCCTGGCACTGGGGGCAAGCGCTTCGGCCCTGTTCTCCAACGCCGGCAAGGGCGCGGGCTATCTGGCCTCGACCGAGGGCGCGCGCGGCGATCTGGTGGACCGCGATGGTCGCCTGCTGGCCGTCGACCTGACCCACTACGCCCTGTACGTCGATCCCAAGGAAGTCTGGGACAAGCCCGAAGCTCGTCGCGCGCTCGGCAAGGCCCTGCCCGAAGTGCCCGCCAAGCGCCTGGTCAAGGTCGTGTTCGGCGACCGTCGCGCCTTCCTGCTGGGCGGTCTGACGCCTGAGCAGAAGGACGCCATTTTCAACCTTGGTCTGCCGGGCATCTCGTTCGAGGAGCAGGGCCGCCGCGTTTATCCGCTGGGCGCCACAGCCGCTCATCTGGTCGGTTTCGTCGACAGCGGCGGCAAGGGTCTGGCCGGGGCCGAGCGGGCTCTGGACAAGCCGATCCGGCAGGCGGCCGGCGGCGGTGGTCCCACCGTGCTGTCGATTGACATCCGCGTGCAGGCCGCTCTGGAAGACGAGCTTCGCAAGGCTGCGCGGGAGTTCCAGCCGCGCGGCGCGGTGGGCCTGGTGACCAATGTCCACACCGGTGAAATCCTGGGCATGGCCAGCTATCCCGACTTCGATCTCAACAAGGCCGGGACCGCCACCGACGACCAGAAGCTGAACCGGGCGGCCGGCGCGGTGTACGAGATGGGTTCGACCTTCAAGGCCTTTACCGTGGCCATCGGCCTGGACACCGGCGTGGCCACCCCGACCTCGACCTTCGACGCCCGCGAGCCCTACAAGCTGGGCTATCGGACGATCCACGACTACCACGCCGCCAAGGCGATCCTGACCCTGGTCGAGGTGTTCAAGCACTCGTCCAACATCGGCACCGCCAAGCTGGCGGTCGGCGTCGGGGCCCAGCGGCTGAGCCAGTACTTCACCAATCTGGGCCTGACCAAGCCGGCCAAGGTCGAGCTGCTGGAATCGGCGCGCCCCCTGACCCCGCGCAAGTGGGACGAGGACGCTGTGGCCTCCACCTCGTTCGGTCACGGCATGAACATCACGCCGCTGGCCCTGGCCGAGGCGATGGGGCCCCTGCTGAACGGCGGCGCCCGTCCGCCCCTGACCATCCGCAAGCTGGCCCAGGGCGTGCGGCCCGAAGGTCCGCGCGTGCTGACCGAGGAAACCTCGCAACAGATGCTGCGGATCATGCGGGCCAATGTCATCCCCGGTGAAGGCGGCAGTGGCGGCAAGGCCGACGTGGCCGGCCTGTCGGTAGGCGGCAAGACCGGCACCGGCGAGAAGTACGACCCCGCCCTCAAGGCGTATAACCACCAGCGCCAGGTTTCGTCCTTTGCGGCGGTGTTCCCGACCGACGGCCCGCTGGAGGCCGACCGCTATTTCGTGCTGATCCTGCTGGATGAGCCCAAGGGCAACGCCCGCACCTTCGGCTTCTCGACCGGCGGCTGGGTCGCTGCTCCCGCAGCCGGCAAGGTGATCGAGCGCATCGCCCCGTTCCTGGGCGTGCATCGCAAGCCGCAGATCCTGACCGTATCCAACTCGCAAACCACCAGCCCCGGAACCGGCCTGTGACCAAGACGCTTTCCGACCTTCTCAACCGCGACCTGCCCGAAAGTCCGGTCATCACCGGAGTCACGGCCGACAGTCGCAAGGTCGGGCCCGGAACCCTGTTCGCAGCCCTGCCCGGCACGAAGGTCGATGGCGCCAGCTTCGCCCCCGGGGCCATCGCCGCCGGCGCGGCCGCTGTGCTGGGCTCGGTCGGCATGGAGACCTTCTCGGTCCCGACCGTGAAGGTCGAGGATCCGCGCCGCGCCTACGCCCTGGCCTCGGCCGCCTTCTGGGCTGCCCAGCCGGCGACCTGCATCGCGGTGACCGGCACCAACGGCAAGACCTCGGTGGCCGGCTTCTGTCGCCAGATCTTCGCGCGACTCGGTCACAAGGCCGCCAGCATGGGAACCCTGGGCGTCGTGGTCAGTGGGCCCGGCGCTGCGGACCAGCAACTGACCCCTCCCGGCCTGACCACCCCCGACGCGGCCGATGTCGCCGAGATGATGGCCCGCCTCGCTAGCGAGGGTGTCACCCACCTGGCGGTCGAGGCCTCGTCGCATGGCGTCGATCAACGTCGGCTGGACGGTGTGGCCCTGAAGGCCGCAGGCTTCACCAATTTCACCCAGGATCACCTCGACTACCACGGCTCGATGGAGTCCTACCGCCAAGCCAAGCTGCGCCTGTTCGACGCCCTGCTGCCGATGGGCGCGACGGCGGTGCTGAACAGCGACAGCGACGCCTTTGGCATCTTCGCCGCCACGGCGGTCACCTCGGGCCAGAGCGTGTTCTCGGTCGGCGAAGACGGGCAGGGGCTCAAGCTCGTGTCGCGCGCCCTGACCCCGCACGGCCAGACCCTGACGGTCGAGGCGGCCGGCCAGACCTACACCGTCGACCTACCGCTGGCCGGCGGGTTCCAGGCCAGCAACGTGCTGGTCGCGGCCGGGCTGTGCATCGCCACCGGCGAGGACACGACCGCCGTGCTCAAGGCGCTGGAAAGCCTGGAAGGCGCGGCCGGACGGCTTCAGCGCGTGGGTCGCGGCGCCCGAGGCGGCGAGGCCTATGTCGACTACGCCCACACGCCCGATGGGCTGGAGACCGTCCTGCAGGCCCTGCGTCCCCACACGGCCGGCAAGCTGATCGTGGTGTTCGGGGCCGGCGGCGATCGCGATCGTGGCAAAAGACCCTTGATGGGCGAGATCGCCGCGCGGCTGGCCGACGTGGCCATCGTCACCGACGATAATCCGCGCTCGGAAGACCCTGCCTCGATCCGCGCCGCCATCCTGGCCGCTGCCCCCGGCGCGGCCGAGATCGGTGACCGCCGCGCCGCGATCCGCGCCGCCGCCGCCCAGATGGTCGAGGGCGACGTGCTGGTGGTGGCCGGCAAGGGCCACGAGCAGGGCCAGCTGGTCGCCGGGGTCAATCACCCGTTCGATGACGTGACCGAGACCTTGGCGGCGCTGGAGATGGCTGATGTCTGAGCCCCTCTGGACCGCCCATGAGATCGCCGCCGCCACCGACGGCAAGGTCACGCAGGACTTCTCGGCCACCGGCGTCTCCATCGACAGCCGCAGCATCGAGCCGGGCGACCTGTTCGTGGCCCTGACCGGCGCGCGCGACGGCCATGAGTTCGTGGTCCCGACCAATGACACGGGGGCGGCCGGCGCGCTGGTCTCCAGGCCCGTGCCGGTGCCGGCGGTGCTGGTCGAGGACACCTTCCGGGGTCTTGAGCGTCTGGGCGAGGCGGCCCGCCTGCGCGCCCCTCAGGCCCGTCGCGGCGCGATCACCGGCTCGGTCGGCAAGACCAGCGTCACCCGCGCCGTCGAGGCCGGCCTGCGCCTGGCCGGCAAGGCCCACGCCTCGGTCAAGTCGTACAACAACCATATCGGCGTGCCCCTGACCCTGGCCCGCATGCCGCGTGACACCGAGCGCGCCGTGTTCGAGGTGGGCATGAACCACGCCGACGAGATCGTGCCGCTGTCGCGGATGATCCGTCCCCACGCCGTGGCGATCACCACGGTGGGCCCGGTGCATCTGGAAAACTTCCCCGACGGCGAGGCGGGCGTCGCCCGCGCCAAGGCCGAGATCTTCGCCGGTCTGGAGCCCGAGGGCGTGGCCGTACTGAACGCCGACAATCCCTGGTTTGGCCTGCTCAGCGAAGAAGCTGCCAAGGCCGGCGCCAGCATCTGGAGCTTCGGCTCGCACGCGGGCGTCACCGCCCAGCTGACCGGCTTCGACGTCCACGACGGCGGCGCGACCGTCTCGGTCAAGCTGCGCGGCGAGGCGATCAGTTTTCCGATCCTGCAGACCGGCGTCCACTGGGGCCCCAACAGCCTGTGCGTGCTGCTGATGCTGGAGGCGCTGGGCGTCTCGCGCGACACCGCCCTGCAGGCCCTGGCGACCTTCGAGCCCATTGAAGGCCGCGGCGCCGAGACGGTGGTCAGGATCGAGGGCGGAGCCTTCACCCTGGTCGACGAGAGCTACAACGCCAATCCCCTGTCCATGCAGGCGGCGCTGAAGACCCTGGGCGCGCGCAAGGTTGCGGGTCGGCGCATCGCCGTGCTGACCGACATGCTCGAACTGGGCGAGGGCGGCGCCCGGTTTCACGCCGAGCTTGCAGGCCCGCTGGATGCCGCCAACGTCGATCTTGTCTTTCTCGCAGGCGTCCACATGAAATCACTGTGGGAGGCGCTTCCGCCGACTCGGCGGGGCGGCTACGCGGAAGTTACCGAAAAGTTAACGGCGCAGCTGACGGCCGCGATCCGGCCGGGCGACGTGGTGATGGTTAAGGGGTCGAATGGCTCCAGGGCTGGCGTTCTCGCCAAGGCTCTGGCGGCGCTTGATCTTGGGGGACGGGGCTGATGCTGTATTTTCTGTATGAATGGCTGGCGCGCGGCCAAGAGCACGTGCCGCTGCTGAACCTGCTGAAGTACCTGACCTTCAGGACCGGCATGGCCATGCTGACGGCCTATATCGTCGCCGTCGCCATGGGCTCGCGCTTCATCCGCTGGATGAAGGCCCGCCAGGGCAAGGGCCAGCCGATCCGCACCGACGGCATCGCCCGCCACATCACCGAAAAGGCCGGCACGCCCACCATGGGCGGTTTCATGATCCTGGCCGGCCTGTTCGTCGGGGCCCTGCTATGGGCCGATCTGCGCAATATCCATGTCTGGGTGGTGCTGCTGATCACCGGCAGCTACGGCGTGCTGGGCTTCATGGACGACTATGCCAAGGTCACCAAGCAGACCACGGCCGGGCTTTCCAGCGTGCAGAAGCTGATCGCCCAGTTCGTCGTGGCCATCATCGCCACCGTGCTGCTGATCCTGTTCGCGCCCCGCGCCGAGGGTGTCGTGGGCATGGAGACCAGTCTGGTCTTCCCGTTCTTCAAGGCCCTGGTGATCAATCTCGGCTGGTTCTATGTGGCCTTCGCCGCCGTCACCATCGCCGGCTTCTCCAACGCCGTCAACCTGACCGACGGTCTCGACGGCCTGGCCATCGTGCCGGTGATGATTGCCGCAGCGACCTTCGGCCTGATCACCTACCTCGTGGGCAACTACAAGTTCGCCGACTATCTGAACCTGCATTTCGCGCCCGGCGTCGGTGAGCTGGCTGTGCTGTGCGGCGCGATCATCGGCGGGGGCATGGGCTTCCTCTGGTACAACGCGCCCCCCGCGAAGATCTTCATGGGCGACACCGGTTCGCTGGCCTTGGGCGGCGCCCTGGGCGCGATCGCCGTGTGCTCCAAGCACGAGCTGGTGCTGGGTATTGTCGGCGGTTTGTTCGTGGCCGAGGCGCTCAGCGTCATCATCCAGGTCGGCTACTTCAAGAAGACCGGCAAGCGGGTGTTCCTGATGGCCCCGATCCACCACCATTTCGAAAAGCTGGGCTGGCCTGAATCCACCGTCGTGATCCGCTTCTGGATCGTGGCGATGATGCTGTCCTTCGTCGGCCTCGCCACCCTGAAACTGCGGTAGGGAGCCAGATAATGATTCCCGTCCGTGGTTTCGAGGGCAAGACCGTCGCGGTGTTCGGCCTGGGCCGCACCGGCCTGACGGCCGCACGCGCCCTCGTGGCCGGCGGGGCCAATGTGGCGGTGTGGGACGAAAACCCCGCCAGCCAGGACGCCGCCATGGCCGAGGGCTTCAAGGTCGTCGATCTGCGCTCGGCTGACTGGAGCCTGTTCTCGGCGCTGATGCTGTCGCCGGGCGTGCCCCTGACCCATCCCCAGCCGCACTGGACGGTGAAGATGGCCCGCGACGCTGGGGTCGAGATCCTCGGCGACATCGAACTCTTCGCCCGCACGGTCAACGCCGCCCCGCCGCACAAGCGGCCCAAGATCATCGCCATCACCGGCACCAACGGCAAATCCACGACCACGGCCCTGATCGGCCACCTGTGCGCCTCGGCCGGCCGCGACACCCGCGTGGGCGGCAATATCGGCGCCGGCGTTCTGGGCCTGGACGACATGCACGGCGGCGCCGTCTACGTGCTGGAACTGTCGTCCTACCAGCTGGACCTGACCAGCAGCCTCAAGGCCGACGCCACGGTGCTGCTCAACATCTCGCCCGACCACCTGGACCGTCATGGCGGCATGGACGGCTATATCGCCGCCAAGCGCCGGATCTTCCTCAACCAGGGCAAGGGCGACACCGCCATCATCGGCGTCGACGATCCTTGGTGCCAGCAGATCTGCACCGAGATCACCGCCGCCAACCGCCGCACCATCTGGCCGATCAGCGCCGGCAAGGCCATGGGCCGGGGCGTCTACGCCCTGCAGGGCGTGCTTTACGACGCCACCGGCGACCGGGTCACCGAAATGGCCGATCTGCTGCGCGCCCGCAGCCTGCCGGGCCGCCACAACTGGCAGAACGCCTGCGCCGCCTATGCCGCCGCCACGGCCATCGGCATCCCGGCCCATGACGTGGTCGAGGGCCTGATGACCTTCCCGGGTCTGGCCCACCGGATGGAGACCGTCGGCAAGATCGGCCGCGTGCGCTTCGTCAACGACAGCAAGGCCACCAATGCCGACGCCGCCCGCCAGGCGATGAGCAGCTATCCCAAGGTCTACTGGATCGCCGGCGGCGTGCCCAAGGCCGGCGGCATCAGCGAACTGACCGACCTGTTCCCGCGCGTCGCCAAGGCCTATTTGATCGGCGACGCGGCCGAAGACTTCGCCGCCACGCTGGAGGGCAAGGCCCCGGTGCGGATGTGCGGAAGCATCGAGGTGGCCACGGCGGCGGCCTATTCCGACGCCCTGGACAGCGGCGAGGACGCCATCGTGCTGCTGTCACCGGCCTGCGCCTCGTTCGACCAGTTCGCGGACTTTGAAGCCCGCGGCGAGGCGTTCCGGGCGGCGGTCGAGGGGCTGGGGAAGATCGGGGCTAAGGCGGCGCGGGGGTAGGTTTCGCCCCTCGTACCTACGCTCCGAAAATCCAGCCCGAGCCTAGCGCGGACATCTGCACGCCCTGCAGCACCATCTGCCCGCCGCCGACGATGTCGATCACCACGTCGGCGCCAGACTGGCTTACGGAATAGACCGATCCCGGCAGCAGATTGACGCGGTCGCCCTCCGCTCTGTTGAAGTCGGTAACCCGGTCGAGGCCGGCTTCGCCGAACGTGTGGAAAATATCCGCTCCCGACCCACCCGACAGGGTGTCGTCACCACGGTCGCCCGACAGCCAATCGGCGCCGCTCCAGCCGAAAAGAAGGTCGTTTCCCTGTCCGCCGCGAACCAGGTCGTCGCCAGCGCCCCCGTCGCAAGTGTCGTTGCCAAGGTTGCCATAGACGATGTCGTTGTCCTCCTCGCCAAACAACTGGTCATCACCCTGGCCGCCGACCACCCAGTCGGTGCCCGCGTTCCCGGCAAGTCTGTCTGAGCCCTGGTTGCCGTGCATGTCATCGAAGCCGTCGCCGCCGGACATCAGATCATTGCCCTCGCCGCCGCGCATGAAGTCATCGCCGGCGCCGCCGCCCAGGCTGTCGTTCGCCAAACCGCCGATCAGGGCGTCACCGAAGGCCGTGCCGTTCAAGGTGAGCCCTATGCCCGGCAGGGCGGGGTCAGGCTGCGCGCCCCCACGCCAGGTTTCGAAGAGCCGAAAGAAGTTGCTCCCGACCATGTCGTAGCCGGACGCCGAATAATGGATGCCATCGCTCTGCAGCGGGAAGCCCAGGGTGTCGAAGCTGTCGGTGTTGGGATCCCGCTGATCGGTGGACAACTGCGCCGCGCGCACCTGAGCCGCATGGGGCGTTGTCGCGCCGACCAGGAACAGTCCGACCTTGCCGTTGGCGTCGCCCATCCACTCCTGGCGCGCCGCAGTCAGAAAGGTTGGCAGGTTTGCGCCATAGGCCCCGGCGGACTGGGCGTAATTCCCGTCCTCCTCGCCCTGGCCAAAGAAAACGGCGCTCGGCCGTAGTCCGTTCAAGGCCGCGCTGGCCTTGGAGATGGTCTCAGCCGTGCGGTCGAACAGTTCGTTCTGGCTCTCGGGAGACCAGTCGTAGTGCCAGGCCGCCGGGTCGTTGGCCAAACCCGTTCCGCCATCGGCGGTCTTGACGATCCGGAGCTCTTCAGTGGGGAACCTGGCGCGGAAATCGAGGGCGAACTGCACTTCAGGACCCCAGGCCCCTGGCTGTCCGCCGTAGCCGGTATTCACACCCGGCTGCATCTGGGCCCACGCGTTGGAGGCCGAGTCCCACACGAAGGTGGAGCTGTCAGGGGTCCACGGCCGGGTGAGGGTCGAGCTGTTCATGAAGGCACCGCCGGTATTCGATTGGCCGGCAAAGACCACAAAAGCCATGTCAGAGTACTTTCAGTATCGCCGAAATGTCATTTAGAAATTCAAACCGACCATGGGGCCGGGACTGGTGAAGCTTGATCAATGTGAAGCTTAACCAATGGAGTAACGGTCAAGCATCCGGCGCGCAAATTTCGTCCAAATGCACGCAAATATCCTCTTTCGCTACCCCTAATTGCTCTCCGAGCAACTGAGATGAGGTCAATCTTGTTGGTGCAACTCGCGCGCTTTGATCGCGTTCCCGCGTCTAGTGAAGATGGGTGCTTTGCTTTCAGAGCAGGCTGGCCCCAAAGGTTTGCGCAGCGTGGCCGGAACGGAAAGCGTTCAGCTCTTCCCCCGCGCGGCCTCGATCAACGGCAAGGCGATCTCCACGACGTGCAGATAGTCGCTGTGGGGCATGTCGTCATGGGCGTCCAGGCGCAGCCCCGCGACGACATCGGGAGCGATCTTCAGATAGGCGTCGTAGTCGTCGCTGATCGCGTTTGAGCCGGGGAGCACGGTGACGCTCTTGTCGTGATTGGTGCTCAGCCAGTCCCGAACCTGCTTGATCACGCGCCCGACGTCATTGCCGTGCGCCTCGATATCCATCCCCGAAATGTCCGACAGGGTCTTGTCGTAGCGGTGGGCCTCGGTGTCGAGAATGAGGATCTTGCGCGTTTTCTGCTTCGCCGGTCCTTCGAGCCGCAGGCCAAGGTCGGCGCCCAGTTCAAGCGGCATGTTGAAGCGCGGCAGGCTGGAGGTCTTGTCGGGTTCGACCCGCGAGATGTCATGGATCGACAGGCCGCACTCGGTGATCATCCTGACGATTTCGGCAAATCGCACCGCGCCGCTGTCGCTGTAGTCCAGGGCGCAGCGCGGCGCGTATCCGCACGCCAGGATGGTGAAGCAGATGGCCCGGAACAGCGGTTTGTATTCAAGATCAAACGGGCAGTTGATAAAGACGGACCGCGCGCGGGCCGGCCTATTGTCCGCCGCCAAGGGCGTCGGCGTTCTTGGCGACAGCCGCTTCGACGGCCTCGCGGATTTTCGTCAGCGAAAACCGTCCTTGGCCGCTGGTCTTCTGCAGCTTTACGCCCCGATACGTCTTGATCGCGGGAGCCGTCCCAGCAGGTTTGATGGCCGACTTGGTCATGACAAGATTATGGGCGGGCGGTCAGAAGGTTTCAAGCACTCAGATCGCCGCAATTGCCGCCCTCTAAACCCTCTTCATCCCCACGATCGCCACCGGCGGATTGATCATCTGGCCCTTCATGCTGGGGTTCTGCGGCACGCCGTCGGTCTTCGAGGCCAGGATCTTGCGCACCACATCCATGCCCTTGACCACCGTGCCGAAGGCCGCGAAGCCCTGGTTGTCGCCTTTCTCGCCGGGCTTGGCGTCGAGATAGGCCATCGGGCTGGCGCAGATGAAGACGTCGGCCGTGGCGCTGCCCGGCTCGTTGCGGGCCATCGAGATGGTGCCGGCCTTGTGCCGGATTCCCGTCAGTTTCGTGCTCTCGTGGGCGATGGGCGCGAAGCGGCGGGTGCGGATCGAGGGGCCGGCCTGGATCGAGCCGTTGGTCGGCGCGCCCCGGGCCCGTGAGGCGCGATAGAAGCTGCCGCCGTCAAACTTCTTCTTGTCGACATAGCGCAGGAAGTTGGCCGAGGTGATCGGCGCCTTCTTGTCCTCCAGCTCGACCACGATCACGCCGTGGCTGGTCTCGATCGCCACCCGGGGCTTGGCACCCCGGGCGTGCGCCGACAGCGGGCTGACCAGCAACAGTCCGGCCCCGACCAGCAGACTTCGGCGGGCGATCCAGGCGTCTTTCATCGTCATCCTCGGGCGGCAAACAGCGGCCTCACCCTTAGCGCGCCGCCGCCGGCCCATCCACAGGCGAAAAGTCCGCCGCCTTTCGCCGCATATCCCCCGCCGACAAGCGCTGCAGCAATGTTCCATTAACCCTGCGCGCCGACTCTCCGCTCATGTCGACCCAGACCACCCACGCCTTTGCCAGGACCGACCGCACGGCGATCGGCATCTGGTGGTGGACGACCGATCGCTGGCTGCTCGGCGCCACGGCGATCCTGGTCACTCTGGGCGTATTGCTGTCGTTCGCCTCAAGCCCGGCGGCGGCCCAGCGGATCGGCATCGACGACCAGTTCCATTTCGCTCTGCGGATGTGCGTCTTCGCCAGCGCCTCGAGCGTGATCCTGCTGGGAACCTCGATGCTGTCGCCCAAGGGCGTGCGGCGCACGGCCTTCTTCGTCTATGTGGCGGCCATCGCGGTGATGATCGCCCTGCCGTTCATCGGTCACAACGCCAAGGGCGCGACCCGCTGGGTGCAGTTCGCCGGCTTTACCCTGCAGCCGTCCGAGTTCATGAAGCCGGCCCTGATCGTGCTGGTCTCGTGGATGTTCGCCGAGGGCCAGAAGGGCGAGGGGGTGCCCGGCGTCTCAATCGCCTTCCTGCTCTATGGCATCGCCGTGGGCCTGCTGCTGATCCAGCCCGATGTCGGCCAGACCGTGCTGATCACCGTGGCCTTCGGGGCGGCGTTCTGGATGGCCGGGGTGCCGATCAGCTGGATCATGGGCCTGGGCGGGGTCGCGGTGGCGGGACTGTTCTCGACCTATTTCCTGTTCGACCACGTGCACGCCCGGGTGCAGAAGTTCCTCAGCCCCGACCAGGCCGACACCCACCAGATCACCCGCGCCGCCGAGGCCATCCACGCCGGCGGCCTGTTCGGGCGCGGCCCGGGCGAGGGGGTCATGAAGCGCCACGTGCCCGACCTGCACACCGACTTCATCTATTCGGTCGCCGCCGAGGAATATGGCCTGGTGTTCTCGCTGTCGCTGATCGGCCTGTTCGCCTTCGTGGTGGTGCGCGGCATGATGAAGGCCATGAAGCTGAACGACACCTTCGAGCAGGTCGCCGCCGCCGGTTTGTTCGTGCTGGTGGGCCAGCAGGCGATGATCAATATCGCGGTGAACTTGAACATGATCCCGACCAAGGGCATGACGCTTCCGTTCATCAGCTACGGGGGATCGTCGATGCTGGCTATGGGACTGACTTTGGGCCTGGCCCTGGCCCTGCTGCGCAAGCGCCCCGGCGCCTATGGCCCCTCCGGCGAGTTTACCCAGGGCGGCGCGTTCAACTGACATGAGCAAGCTTGTTGTTGTCGCTGCCGGGGGAACCGGCGGTCACATGTTCCCCGCCCAGGCCCTGGCTGAAACCCTCGGGGCCCGTGGCTGGCGGGTGGTGCTGGCCACCGATGATCGCGGCGCGGTCTATGCCGACAAGTTCCCCGCCGAGGAACGCCTGGCCCTGTCGGCCGCCACCGCCAAGGCCGGCGACCCGATCGGCATGCTCAAGGCCGGCTTTGTCGTCGCCCAGGGCGTGCTGCAGGCGAGAGCCGCCTTCAAGCGCCTGGACCCGGCCGTGGTCGTGGGCTTCGGCGGCTATCCCGCCCTGCCGGCCCTGCTCGGTGCCCTGACCCAGGGCCGGCCCACGGTGATCCACGAGCAGAATGCGGTGCTGGGCCGCGTCAACCGCTTCTTGGCTCCCCGGGTCACCGAGGTGGCCTGCGCCTTCCCGATCCTGGAGAAGGCCGCCCCGGCCGTGAAGGCCCGCGCCCATGTGGTCGGCAACCCCGTGCGTCCGCCGGTGCGCGCCCTGTTCGACGTGCCCTATCTGCCGCCGGAAGTGCAGCTGCGCATCCTGGTCACCGGCGGCAGCCAGGGCGCGCGCCTGCTGTCGGAACTGATCCCCGAGGCCATAGCCAAGCTGCCCGAAGAGATGCGCGGCCGCCTGAAGGTCTTCCAGCAGGCCCGGGCCGAGAGCCTGGAACACGCCCGCAAGGTCTATCGCAATGCCATGGTCGACTGCGAGGTCGCGCCGTTCTTCCGCGACATGGCCGGCTATCTGCGCCAGTCGCACCTGGTGATCGGCCGCTCCGGCGCCTCGACCTGCACCGAACTGGCCGTGGCCGGCCGGCCCACGATCCTGGTGCCCCTGAAGATCGCCGCCGACGACCACCAGCGCTTCAACGCCCGCCTGCTCGAGGAAGCCGGCGGCGCCGCCGTGTGCTTCGAGGACGAACTGACCGTCGACGCCATGGCCGGGGCCCTCAACGCCCTGCTCAAGAACCCCGAGCGCCTGGCGCGGATGTCGGATGGCGCGCGGTCAGTGGCCAAGCCGGATGCGGCCGAGGCTCTGGCGGATCTGGTGGAGCGGACGGCGGGGTAGGTCAGGCTGCCCCTGCGTTAGAGCGCGAACCGTCACGGCATGCCCCGTCACCGCCATTCCAAAAATCACAGCGGAATGTCCCGACGCTGAAATCCCGCGTGCTTCCGATACGGTTCTGGGTCTAGTCTTCAAAAAAAATGCGGGGGGCATCGTCATGAAGAAGGCCATAGGCGCTCTTGTCGTCGTCGGAGCCTGTGTCGTCGGCCTGGCGGCCTGCGACAAGGTCGGTCCAAAAGGTCAGGCGGGCGCCAAGACGGCGGTCGTCGAGACCGAATATCCCGAGCGGGTCTATTGGGGCGACACCCACCTGCACACCAGCAATTCGGTCGATGCCTTCGGCTTTGGCGTGCGTCTGGGCTCGGAGGAGGCGCTGCGGTTCGCGCGCGGCGAAGAGGTGACCTCAACCGGTGGCCTGAAGGCCAAGCTGGCCCGTCCGCTGGACTTTCTGGTCATCGCCGACCACTCCGATGGCCTGGGCTTCACGCGCAGGATCTATGACGCGCCGCGGTTTCTGCTGCGCAATCCGCTGCTGCTTCGCTGGCATGATATGATGCATGAGGGCCCTGCAGGCTCACTGAAGGCGACCGGTGAACTGATCGACGCCGCCGCCAGCGGCTCGCTGCCGCCCGACATCACCGACCCGAAGCGCTCGGTCAAGGCGACCCGCTCGATCTGGAACGACCATCTGTCGATCGTCGAGCGCTACAACGACCCGGGCAAGTTCAGCGCCTTCATGGGTTTCGAATACACCCTGATGCCCAAGGGCGACAATCTGCACCGCGTGGTGATGTTCCGCGATGGCAAGGCTGAGGCCTCCAAGGTGGTGCCCTATTCGTCCCTGGTCGGCACCTCGGCCGCGATGCTGTGGGACTATATGGACGGCTACGAGAAGACCACCGGCGGCAAGGTCCTGGCCATTCCGCACAATTCCAATGTTTCCAATGGCCTGATGTTCGAGCTGACCGGTCCGGACGGCGGCCCGATGTCGGCCGACTATGCCCGCCGCCGCGCGGCCCGCGAGCCGCTGGTCGAGGCGACCCAGATCAAGGGCGACAGCGAGTCTCACCCCTTCCTGTCGCCGAACGATGAGTTCGCCAGCTTCGGCGACGCGGGCTGGGACCTGGGCAACCTGCCGATGTCGTCCAAGAAGACGCCGGACATGTTCGCCGGCGAATATGTCCGCGAGGCCCTCAAGCGCGGTTTGGCGATCCAGGACAAGACCGGGGTCAATCCCTACAAGATGGGCATGATCGGCTCGACCGACTCCCACACCGCCCTGGCGACGGGCGACGAGGACAACTTCTTCGGCAAGCATTCCGGGGTCGAGCCGCGCGCCGGCCGGGCGATGGAACCGCAGAACCTGGGCTCGCGCGAGGGGCGCAACGGTTATCACTATCTGGCCGGCGGCTATGCCGCGGTCTGGGCCAAGGCCAATACCCGCGCGGCGATCTTCGATGCGATGATGCGGCGCGAAGTCTACGCCTCGACCGGCCCGCGCATGCAGGTGCGGGTGTTCGGCGGCTGGGACTTCACGGCCAACGACCTGAAGACCAACTGGGTCAAGGCCGGCTATGCCCGCGGCGTGCCGATGGGCGGCGATCTCAAGGCCGGGGCCGGCAAGGCGCCGGTGTTCATCGTCTCGGCCCTCAAGGACCCGATCGGGGCCAATCTGGATCGCGTCCAGATGGTCAAGGGCTGGGTCGACAAGGCCGGCGTCACCCGCGAGCAGATCTATGACGTGGTCTGGAGCGACCCGGCCCGCCGGGCGATGACGGCCGGCAAGGTCCCTCCGGTCGGCGATACCGTCGATCTGGCCACGGCCACCTATGCCAACACCATCGGCGCTCCGGAGCTGACCACGGTGTGGACCGACCCCGATTTCGACCCGACCCTGAAGGCCTTCTACTATGTGCGGGTGATGGAGATCCCGACCCCGCGCTGGGTGGCCTATGACGCCGTGCGCTACAAGGTGAAGATGGGCCCGGAGGTGCGGATGAAGGACCAGGAGCGGGCCTACAGCTCGCCGATCTGGTACACGCCCAAGGGCTGACGGATGACGCTACGCGAACGCCTGCACCAGGGGCTGCGCGAGCCCCTGGTGCAGTTCCTGCTGGCCGGGGCCGTGATCTTCATCGTCTTCGCCCTGAGCGGCGGCGGTCCCGATCCGGGCGAGCGCCGCATCGCGGTCGACGAGGCGCGGGTCCAGCGCATCGTCACCCTGTGGATGCAGACCTGGCATCGCCCGCCGACCCCGGCCGAGCTGGACGGCCTGATCGGCGAATATGTCCAGGAGGAGGTCTATTATCGCGAGGCCCTGCGCCTGGGTCTGGACCGTGACGACCCGGTGATCCGGCGGCGGCTGCGCTCCAAGATGGAGTTCCTGGCCGCCGACCAGATGGAAAGCGTCACCCCTGGCGATGACGTCCTGAAGGCCTGGATGCAGGCCCGGCCGGCGCTCTACGTCGAGGATCCGAAGCTCAGCTTCCAGCAGATCTATGTCGGCTCGGCCACCGATCGCGACGCCGCCGAGGCCCGGGCCGCGACGATCCTCAGCCGCCTGGCGGCTGGCGCGTCGCCGGCCCAGCTCAGGCAACCCCTGTCGTTGCCGACCACCCTGTCCGAGGCCTCCCGTTCCGAGGTGGACAGGCAGTTTGGCGAGGCGTTCTCTGCGGGGCTGTTGCGCGCGCCGATCGGCCGCTGGACGGGTCCGGTTGCCTCGGGCTTTGGCCTGCACGTGGTCAAGGTCACCGCCGTAAAGCTGGGGCCGCCGCCAGAGCTGGATCAGGTGCGTCAGGCGGTCGAGAACGACTGGCGCGCCGCCACCCGCGCCGAGCGTGAGGCCAAGGCCTATCAGGACCTGCTCAAGGGCTATGACGTCGTCATTGCGCGGCCCAAATGACCTTGGCGCGTCTGGCCGCCCTGGTTCTGGCCTGGCTGACGCTTGCCGGCGTCGCCCGGGCTGACGATCTGCGGCCCGGCTATCTGGAGCTGACCCAGACCTCGCCTACGGCCTGGAAAATGGTCTGGAAGGCGCCGATCCGCGGCGGTCTGGCGACCCACGCCGCGCCCAGCCTGCCGACGGAATGCCGGTTGCAGCCGGCCTCGCGCGACCTGATCGGCGGGGCGCTGGTCGAGGTGGCAAGCTTCGACTGTCCCCGGGGGCTGGAAGGCCAGACCGTCGGCCTGACCGGGCTGGACGCGACCTTCACCGACGCCCTGGTGCGGATTGCGCCGCTGGGGCGTCCGGTTCAGGTCGGCCGCCTCACGGCCGACCGGCCGCTGATGGAGGTGCGGGCGGCGCCCGACCGCTTGCAGGTGGCCCGGACCTATCTGGTGCTCGGCGTCGAACACATCCTGGCCGGCTATGATCACCTGCTGTTCGTGCTGAGCCTGGTGCTGCTGCTGCGCGGCGGGATGCGGATCGCCAAGACCGTGACGGCCTTCACGCTCGCCCATTCCCTGACCCTGGTCGCCACGTCCCTGAACCTGATCAGCCTGCCGCGTCAGCCGGTCGAGATCTGCATCGCCCTGTCGATCGTGTTTCTGGCGGTCGAAATCGTCAAGTCGCGACCCGAGGGGCCGCCGCGCCTGTCGGAGCGGGCCCCCTGGCTGGTGGCCTTCGCTTTTGGGCTGCTGCACGGCTTCGGGTTCGCCGGAGCCCTGGCCGAGATCGGCATGCCCGAGCGCGAGGTCCCGACAGCCTTGCTGACCTTCAATATCGGCGTCGAGATCGGCCAGTTGATCATTGTCGGCGCCGCCCTGCTGGTGCTGGAGTTGATCCGCCGCTTCGCCCCGCAACACCGCCGCCTCGTTCAGCGCTGCGCCGCCTACGGCATCGGCGTCACGGCCGCCTACTGGTGCATTGTCCGCATTCTGGGCTGAGCGCTATGGGGCGACGGCGCACTCAAGAGTTGCCATTTTGTTCTCATCCCGCTAGGCTTGTGTGCGGGGATGGGAGCAGGGCGATGCGGCCGCCGTTTACCTATGTGAGATGGCCGCACCGGCCCCGGGTGATCGGGCCCCGGTTCATTCCCTATCTGGACGCGGACGGCGACCGCTGCGAGGCGTCCGTCCGCATCCGCATGGGTGCGCGCGAGTTCTGGACCTTTGCGTATGTTGAAGGCCTCGAGCACGTCGAACTCGATGACGACCTGTTGGGCCGGTTCTGGGTCGAGATCGACGGCCACCGCTGGGCCAAGACGTTTCCGGGCACCGACGACATCCACCTTCTGCGGCTCTGTATGTGGTTCGCCGGCGACTGGCTGATCCGCACCGCAGAGGAGGCGGGCCTGACCCTGCTGCCAGGCAGCGAGACGCCGGTGACCACATGGCCCCAGCTGTTCGCGGCCCGCCCATGACAACGGCGGTCGAGGATCTGGTGCTGGGGCCACGCGCGATCTCCTTTTGCCGGGTCGCGCGCGCCGGCGCCGCCGCCGCCAATGACGATGACCATGAAGAGGGCTCGGTCCTGATGACCCTGCGGTCTGTTGAGGCTGACCCGGTCATCGGCTGGGCCGACCTCGACCTCGACGGCCAGACCGCCCGCCTCGAAACGCGCGGCGCCGACGCGCTTCAGGTCACCTATGAGCTGATCCAGCTGTCGGGCGCCTGGCTGATCGAGACCGCCAGGGCGCGGGGCTTGGTGCTGTTCGCGTGGGGGCAAACGCCGGTTGTCGCGCCGATGGACGTGTTTGTGCTGTGAGGGGGGGGGGGGGGATTGAGTGCACTGTCACCGTAATCTGTCACCGTAATCTGTCACCGTAATCTTGGTCACCGTAATCTTGGGGGCAAACGCCGGTCGTCGCGCCGATGGACGTGTTTGTGCTGTGACGGGGGCTCCCCGTGGTGGGAGAGCGGGCGAAGGGCCGGGTGATGGTGACCTGATGGCGCCGGCGCCCACATCGTCGGAAGGTGGCCTCGCGTTCAGACCTTATGATCTCCGTCATCCCGGGACATGTTCCCGGGACCCCTTTGTCCGCCGTACGGGCGTGAAGGGATGGTCGAAGGCGGGGCGGCTGAACCATGGGTCCCGGGAACAAGTCCCGGGATGACGGGCAGGGGGCGCTTCAGCGGTTCTCTGTCGTTCGGCCGAGCTCTATCCCCGCGCTCCAACGGGGATACGGGCCCCTCACCCCCAACAACTTCAACGCCCTGGCCCCGCCACCCAGCGTCACGATCCAAAATCGACGCAGCCCCCTGCAGAACGCCCGCATACTTCTCCTTGCCCCGTCACTGGGGAGGCCGTCCAGCTGGCGACCTGACGGCGCGGAGCGCTCCGGCCACGGCCGAAACGGTACTCCACTACAAAACTCATCCGGGCCTGGCCCGGACGCTCCGCCGCCTCCCCAACTCGCCGGTCAAGCCGGCGAGGACGCGAACCTGTGCGCCCATTCAAGGGCCCCACCTATGCGGAGAGGACAATGACGTCTGATGATTTTGAAAGCGTATTAGGAAAATTCCGGAGCAACGCAGCGGCCGAGGTGCTGCGGCAGGCGATCCGGGATCTGGAAACGAAGTTTGATCCTAACCAGCCGCACGCGCCTGTCGGGAGTTCGAACGGCGGGCAGTGGGTCGATACCGGGCGGGGCGGTGGTGGCGCGAGCGTGCGAAAGCTGCCCCGCGTGAGCTCTAAACCTACTAAGCAGCTATTGCCGCAAGCTGTCCGTAAGGTCATCAGGCATCCAGTCGCAGTCCCGGCTGCGCTGAGGGCTGCAGGCTTGCCCGCCCTTGCTGGAGGCGTCGCGATTTCTCGTCAGGTCGGCGAGTTTGATCGGATCACGACGGGGCGGGCGAAGACGCCGTTTTTGAAGCTTCCAACGCCCGAACTATCGCTGACCGTGACGGATGTTACTGGCGCTGCAAAAAAGAAGAGGCGGACCAAGAAATGGCGTCCCGGGGTGGGAAGAATTTCTGTCCCAATTGAGGATGATTGCGACGAACTATATATAAATGACGAAATAAAATGCGGATCTTATGCAGCCATGTACGGCAAAGACAAAGCGCACAAGGGCGCTATATACGGCGAATGCATGTCATCGGCCATGAGGAGGCATGCGATTTGCATTCGTGACGGTATAGATGCAGTCAACATCCTGCTCTTTGACGGAAGGAGGATAAAATGAACGCGCTTAAGCTCGGTCCTAGAAGCATACCTTATATAGATGCTGATGGCATTGAGGGGGTTGGGTCAGTAGTAATCAATTTCAGCCAACCTATTAATATAGATGTCGGAGAAGGCGATTCAATAGAAAGGAATACTGGAATTTTGAATGTTGAAATATTTGGACGAGAATATAATTTTCTAGCCAACGGCTCAGATGATCTTCAAGTCGCATTCTATTTGATGAGAATTGCCGGAATATGGCTGGTCCGAGTGGCGGAAGAGGAGGGGCTCACCCTCTTTCATCACAATAGCTTGGCCATCGACGATGCTATGGATGTCTTTGAAAACTGAGAGCATGTTTCAAGGCTCCGCCCCCGTCTCGATCAGCGGCCGGGCCAGGCCCACCGCCTGCTCGACGCTGGTCGCCACGGGCACGCCGGCGAACGGTTTCCAGCCGTCGCAGACCACCTTGGCCGCCGCGTCGTCGGCGCCGCCGGGCGGGATCGGGACGGCGGGGCGTTGGTCGCCGGTGACCGGGCCTTCGCGGCCGCCGGCGCGGATGCTGCCAAAGCCTGCGTGGGCGATTGAGCGGGCGTCGCAGTCGATGGCCTCAAAGCGCCAGCCGCCCCAGTACTCATCGGCCCCGGCCTTGAAGCCGCCCTCGGTGACCTGCAGCAGCCGCAGTCTCGCGGTGCGACCGGTCCACTGGACGCTGCCCATGTCGACGAAGATCGCAAAGCGGGCGACATCGGCCAGCCGCAGCTCAAGTTTTGCGGGGGGCGCGGCCGCAGCCGGGGCTTGGGCCAGGGCAGGGCCCGTCCACAACATCACCGCCAACAGGGCGTTTCGCGTTGCGCGCAAATGGTCTAATCGGCTTTTCATGATCCAGCGTCGACGCCCCGTACCCTTCGAACTCGGCCCCGTGCACTTCATCGGCATCGGTGGCATCGGCATGTCCGGCATCGCCGAGATCATGCTGCGTATCGGCTACACCGTTCAGGGCAGCGACGCCAAGGCGTCGGCCAATACCGAGCGGCTGGAGAAGCTGGGCGCGCGGATCTTCGTGGGCCACGACGCGGCCAATGTCGAAGGCGCCTCGGCCATCGTCTATTCGACGGCGGTCAAGGCCGACAATGTCGAGATGGCCGCCGGCCGCGACAAACGCCTTCCCCTGGTGCGGCGGGCCGAGATGCTGGCCGAGCTGATGAGGCTGCAGTTTTCAGTGGCCGTGGGCGGCACGCACGGCAAGACGACGACGACCTCGATGGTCGCCGCCCTGCTGGACGCCGGCGACCTGGACCCGACCGTGGTCAATGGCGGCATCATCAACGCCTATGGCACCAATGCCAAGGTCGGCGAGGGCGACTGGATCGTCGTCGAGGCCGACGAGAGCGACGGCAGCTTCCTGAAGCTGAAGTCGACCGTGGCCATCGTCACCAATATCGACGCCGAGCACCTGGATCACTGGGGCACCTTTGACGCGGTCAAGAAGGGCTTCCAGGACTTTATCGAGAACATCCCCTTCTATGGCTTCGCGGCGGTCTGCACCGACCATCCGGAAGTCCAGGCCCTGACCGCCCGGATCGAGAACCGGCGGCTGGTGACCTATGGCACCAACCCCCAGGCCGAGGTGCGGGTCTCCAACATCAGCATGGGGCCCGACGGCTCGGTGTTCGACATCATTGTCTCGCCACGGGTCGGCGATCCGGTGCGCTATGACGGCCTGAAGATGCCGATGGCCGGCCACCACAATGTGCTCAACGCCACCGCCGCCGTGGCCGTGGCCCGCGAACTGGGCGTCGACGGCGAGGCGATCCGCGCCGGTCTGGCCAGCTTCGGCGGGGTCAAGCGGCGCTTCACCACCACGGGCGTGGCCGGCGGCGTTCGCGTGGTCGACGACTATGGCCATCATCCGGTCGAGATCGCCGCCGTGCTGAAGGCCGCCCGCGCCGTGACCCCGCAGGGCCGGGTGATCGCCGTGGTCCAGCCGCACCGCTTTACCCGTCTGCGCGACCTGATGACCGAGTTCAGCTCGTGCTTCAATGACGCCGACACGGTGATCGTCGCCGATGTCTATACGGCCGGCGAGAACCCCATCGAGGGCATCGACCGCGACGCCCTGGTCGAAGGCCTCAAGAAGTTCGGCCACCGGCGGGCCCTGCCGCTGGAAAACCCCACGGCCCTGCCGCGCCTGATCGCCGCCGAAGCGACCAGCGGCGACCTCGTCGTGCTGCTGGGGGCCGGCGACATCACCACCTGGGCCTATGCCTTGCCGGGGCAGCTGGAAGCGCTGGCGACGTGAGCTGGAAGGCCCCAAATCCCGTCTCCCCTTGCGGGAGAAGGTGGCGTGCAGCGCCGGATGAGGGGTTGAAGGCCAAGGCAACCGCGTACGACATCGCCGGACAGTCCGGCGCGACCCCTCATCCGTCGGCCTTGCCGACACCTTCTCCCGCACGGGGAGAAGGAAAGGGCACCCGATGACCTGGAAAACCCAACTCCCCGCCGTTCGCGGCAAGCTGCTGTTTGACGAGCCCCTGGGCCCGTTCACCTGGTTCCGGGTCGGCGGTCCGGCCGAGGTGCTGTTCCTGCCGGCTGACGCCGACGACCTGCGCGAGTTCCTCAGGGCCCTGCCGGCGGAGGTTCCGGTCCAGGCCCTGGGCGTCGGCTCCAACGTCATCATCCGCGACGGCGGCGTCGAGGGCGTAGTCATCCGCTGCGCCGGTCGGGCCTTTGGCGAGGTCACGGTCGATCTCGAGGAGAACCTGATCATCGCCGGTCCGGCGGCGCTGGACGCTTCGGTGGCCCGAGCGGCGGCCAAGGCGGGGCTGACGGGGCTAGAATTCTATGTCGGCATTCCTGGCACGGTGGGCGGCGCCCTGACCATGAACGCCGGCTGCTATGGCCGCGAGACCAAGGACATCCTGGTCAGCGCCTGGGGCTATGACCGCTCCGGCGAGATCAAGGTCTGGAACAACGAGGACTTCGGCTTCACCTATCGCCACACCGTGGTGCCCGAAGGCAGCATGTTCTGGGTGCAGGCGATGTTCCGGGGCACGCCCGACGATCCGGCCGATGTCCGCGACCGCATGGCCGAGATCACCGCCCGCCGCGAGACCACCCAGCCGATCCGCGAAAAGACCGGCGGCTCGACCTTCAAGAACCCGCCCGGCCACTCGTCGTGGAAGCTGGTCGACGAGGCCGGCTGGCGCGGCAAACACTTTTCCGCGAGCGGGAAAGAGGGGGGCGGGGCGATGTTCAGCCCGCTGCACAGCAACTTCCTGATCAATACCGGCGAGGCGACGGCGGCCGACCTGGAAGGCCTGGGCGACGCGGTGCGCGCCGATGTGCTGGACAAGACCGGCGTGCAGCTGGACTGGGAAATCAAGCGGATCGGACGGCCCTAGCCCGCAAGATGCTCCCCCTTTGGGGGAGCTGTCGCCCCCGGGTCCGGCCATAGGCCGGCCCGAGGATAAACTCCGCGACTGAGGGGGGCATCGCCGTCATCTCAGAGCTGGCCCCCTCCGGCCCTCCGGGCCACCTCCCCCAGAGGGGGAGGATCGTTCTGCCAATGCTGACTGTCCCGGGCGCGCCGCGATGCTATGACAGGTCAAATTTCGGAGAATCCCCGCGCATGTTCCGCACCCTGCTGACCGCCGCCGCCGTATCCGCCCTTCTGGTCGGCGGGGCCCAGGCCCAGACCGCCCCCCGGGCAAAGTCGGGGCTCAAGGCCCTGTTCGCCGGCAAGTCCGCCGCGCCGGCCGCGCCGGCCGCTGCGCCGGTTTCGCCCGAGACCGTCGCCGTCGGCCTGCGCGACAAGGCTTTGCGCGATCACCTCGCCTGGGACATCACCGAGGACCTGACCACCAATATCGGCCCGCGCCTGGTCGGCTCGCCGGCCATGGAAAAAGCCAAGGACTGGGGCGTGGCCAAGTTCAAGGCCCTGGGCTTTACCAACATCAAGGTCGATGAATTCGCCAAGACCTCCTGGACGCGCGGCGAGGAGAGCGCCTGGCTGATGGCGCCCTATGCCATGAACCTCAACCCCGTTGGCCTGGGCCGCACCGTCTCGACCCCCGCTGAGGGCGTCGAGGCGCAGGTGGCGCTGTTCAAGACCTATGCCGAGATGATCGCCGCGCCGGAAGGCGCGCTGAAGGGCAAGATCGTGGTCATCACCCAGCCGATGGTCAGGGCCCAGGACGGGGCCGGCTACGGCGTCGCCGGCATCTCGCGCCGGGCCGGTCCGGTGGAAGCCGCCAAGCGCGGCGCCGTGGCCATGCTGATCCGCTCGATCTCGACCTCGGACTCGTCGGTGCCCCATACCGGCAGCACCGCCAATGGCGAGGGCGTGGTGACCATCCCCGCCGCCGCGATCGGCGTGCCGGAAGCCGAGCAGCTGGAGCGTCTGGCCGCCACGGGCCCGCTGCGCATCAAGCTGAAGCTGCAGTCCAGCTTCGATGCCAAGAATGTGGCCTGGAACATCTCGGGCGACATCCAGGGCTCGGAAAAGCCCGACGAAGTGATCGTCATCGGCGGCCACCTCGACAGCTGGGATGTCGGCACCGGCGCTCTGGACGACGCCACCGGCATCGCCATCACCACGGCGGCCGCCAAGCTGATCGGCGACCTGCCCAAGCATCCCAAGCGCACGATCCGCGTCGTGATGTGGGGTTCGGAAGAAAGCGGCGGCTCGTCCGACGCCTATCTGGCCGCCAACAAGGACGGACTGTCCAAGATCGTCCTGGCCGGCGAGAGCGACACCGGCGCCGACCGCATCTACAGCCTGCAGGTTCCGGCCGGGGCGCTGGACCATCCGGTGATCAAGACCGCGACCCGCGTGCTCATGCCTCTGAAGATCTATCTGGACCGCGCGCCGGCGGCTCATGGCGGCGCCGACATCGGCGCCATCGAGGAGGCCGGCGTGCCGGTGATCAACTTGAACCAGGATGCCAGCCGCTACTTCGACTATCACCACACGGCCGACGACACGCTCAACAAGGTGGATCCAATCCAGCTGGCCCAGAACGTGGCGGCGTGGACCAGCTTCCTCTATCTGGTGGCCGACAGCGACATCGACTTCCGGGCGCTGAAGCCGGCGACGGCGGCGGCGAGCCACTAGCCTATAACCTTTCATCCCGGACGACCCGCAGGGGCGATCCGGGACCACGGCAAGCGCTTGCGTATGCCGTGGTCCCGGCTCTTCGCGCTTCGCGCTACGGCGGGGATGACAACCAATGTTGGCAGGAGGGCTCCGGCTGACTAGGAGTGCTCAACCCCAGTTCACGAGCCCCTCCATGACCCAGCCGAACACCGACGCCCCCCTGGCCGGCCGCCACATCGCCGTCCTGCTGGGCGGTCCGTCCTCCGAGCGCGAGGTCAGCCTGGTCTCGGGCCGCGAATGCGCCGATGCGCTGGAGCGGCTGGGGGCCAAGGTCACGCGGATCGACCCGGCCAAGGACATCGCCCAGGTCCTGACCAGGGTGGCACCGGACCTGGTCTTCAACGCCCTGCACGGCGAATGGGGCGAGGACGGCTGCGTCCAGGGCGTGCTGGAGACCCTGAAGATCGGCTACACCCACTCGGGTGTCCTGGCCTCAGCCCTGGCGATGGACAAGGCCAAGGCCAAGGCCGTGCTGGCTGCAGCGGGCGTGATCGTGCCCGGCGGTGGTCTGTTCAATCGACATATCGCCGCACGCGACCATGTGATGCAGCCTCCCTACGTTGTGAAGCCCAATGCCGAGGGATCTTCGGTTGGGGTATTCCTGGTTTTCGAGGGCGCCAACCGGCCGCCGCAGGAATTGGCAATGCCCACATGGACTTACGGCGAAGAGGTGATGATCGAGCCCTATATCCGCGGGCTGGAGCTGGCCGTCGCCGTGATGGGTGAGTCAAATGGTCCCAGAGCCCTGGCCGTGACCGATATTCGCTCGTCCACAGGTTTCTACGACTACGACGCCAAGTACTCCGAAGGTGGTTCCATCCATGTTTTGCCGGCTCCAATCCCTGACAGCGTAAGGGATAGAGCCATGCGGATGGCCGAGCTTGGCCACACAGCTCTTGGTTGCCAAGGCGTAACCCGGTCTGACTTCCGTTATGACGACATTAACGACCTTCTGGTCCTTCTAGAGGTCAATACGCAACCCGGCATGACACCGACTTCGCTCGCCCCTGAGCAAGCCGCCCACATCGGGATTTCGTTTGATCATTTAGTGCTCTGGATCGTGGAGGACGCTTATGCCCGCTGTAGTGCGGGGGGGATCGCCTAAGCCTAGGCGCCCTCGGGCCGAAGTGCCCGCAAGTCCAAACAAGGCTCGTTCGGCTCCGCCCAAGGGCGCGCAGCCGGCTGCGAAACTGCGCGCCGCCAAGGGCGTGGGCTTGTCGCCCGCGTTCGCCTTGGGGGTCGCCGGCGTAGCGCTTGGCCTTGGGCTTGTGGTGATGCTCGCGACCGGCCATCGGGCCGAGCGCCTCGTCACGGCTGCGCGCCAGGGCGTGGACGGCGAGTTCGCGTCCGCCGGTTTCAAGCTCAAGACCCTGCACGTCCAGGGCGCGTCGGCCCAGGCCGACGCGGATATTCGACGCGCTTCGGGGCTGTATCTGGACCAGCCGACCCTGGGCCTGGACCTGGCCGAGATCCGCCGGCGCGTCGAGATGGTGGGCTGGGTCAAGGACGCCAAGGTCGTGCGCCTGCTGCCCGATACGGTGCTCATCGCGGTCGAGGAACGCCCCGCCCTGGCCGTCTGGCAGAGTGGCGGCCGCATGCGCGTCATCGACGGCGAGGGTCGCGTGATCAGCGAGGCCGACGCCTCGCAGTTCCCGCAATTGCCGCTGGTGGTGGGGCAGGGCGCCGATCAGGCCGCCGGGGCCATCCTGCCGGCTGTCGCCGCCCGTCCGCGTCTTCGCGATCGTCTTGAAGCGCTGGTGCGCGTCGATGATCGCCGCTGGGATCTGCGCCTGAAAGACGGATCTCTGATCCAGCTTCCGGCGATCGATGAAGAATCCGCGCTGATCCAGCTGGATCAGTTGGACCAAAGACAGCGAATCCTGGATTTGGGGTTTGCGCGCATCGACTTGCGCGATCCCGATATGGTGGCTGTGAGACCCCGCGATGCGGCTCTGCCTGGGCAGACCGTGGCAGGCGGGGCGTAGTGTGATGGTGTTGGGGTGACGATAGCGATGTCGCGACTGGAAGATCGAAAACAGGCCCGTGACGGCTTGAAGGCGACGCTTGTTCGTCAGCCTGCGGTCGCGGCTGTCGATCTGGGCGCCTCCAAGGTCACCTGCTTCATCATGAAGGCCGACGGCATTCATCGTGACAACCGCACCCTGACCACGGCCGGCGTCGGCTATGTGCAGTCGCGCGGCGTGCGCGGCGGCGCGATCGTCAACCTGGACGAGGCCGCGCAAGCGATCGCCCAGGCTGTCGAGCGCGCCGAGACCGTGGCGGGCGTCAACGTCCAGGGCGTCAGCGTCTGCACGGCCGGCGGGCAGCTGGCCAGTAACCGCGTCCACACCCAGGTGTCCCTCGGCGCCCGGCCAATCGCCGATGGCGACCTGTCGCGCGCCATCGCCTCGGCCCTGGCCCAGGTCAAGATTCCGGGGCGCAAGCCGATCCACCTGCTGCCCATCGCCTGGTCGGTGGACGGCCAGCGCGGCATCCGCGATCCGCGCGCCATGTTCGGCCGCGCGCTCGGCCTGGAACTGCTGGTCGTCTCGATCAACGAAAACGTCTTCCACACCCTGGCCCACTGCGTCGAGCGCGCCCACCTGTCGTTCGAGGGCGTCGTCGCCGCCCCCTTCGCCTCGGCCCTGGCGGCCCTGGAAGAGGACGAGATGGACCTTGGTGCCGTCTGCATCGACATGGGCGGCGGCTCGACCTCGGTGGCGGTGTTCAACAACGGCGCCCTGTGCCACGTCGACAGCCTGGCCGTCGGCGGCGGGCACGTGACCCAGGATATCGCCCGCGGCCTACAGACCTCGGTCGCCGGCGCCGAACGGATCAAGACCCTGCACGGCAGCGCCATCGCCTCGGCCAACGAAGACCGCGAGATGATCGAGGCCCCGCCGCGCGGTGATGATCCGGGCGCGGGTCCGGTGATCGCGCCGCGCTCGCTGCTCAAGGGCATCATCCAGCCGCGCGTCGAAGAGACGCTGGAACTCCTGCGCGAGCGGCTGAAGGCCTCGGGCGCTCCGGTCGAGCCGGGCGCGGGCATCGTGCTGACGGGCGGCGCCAGCCAGTTGGCCGGCGTGCGCGAAGTGGCCGTGCGCGTCTTTGATCGCCCGGTTCGTCTGGGCCGGCCACGCCGGGTGCCGCATCTGGCCGACGCCGCGTCGGGCCCGGCCTTCTGCGCCGCCGCCGGCGTGCTGCATCGCTCGGCCTTTGGTCCGCGCGAAGTGGTGTCGCCTAAGGCTCTGGCGACGGCCGCCCTGCGCAAGCGGCCCATGGACCCCAACGCCAGTCCGATGGCCAAGGCCGCCGCCTGGTTGCGCGACAACCTTTAGCGCCCTCTCTTAACGATTGTCGCCTGCGGTCACGCTTGAACGCGTGGTCAAGCTCTCGACGTGTCGCGAAATAGACCGCAGCGGCGTTCGGTCGCATCAACTATCAAGAACCATACGGAACCCTTGGACTCCCAAGAGATTCTGTTGATGGGGCGAGAATTCTGCTCAGGCAGCGCTCGACGTGTGCCCGACTCATATTATGCAGTTAACCGCCGATTAACGATGGTGGTTGTTCTGTTAACCCAATCGTCGAGGCGTTCCCGACGGTTGAACCGCCGGGGTCCTGTTTGACGATTTCGGCGTAAGGTCGCGAGGGTTCCATGGCTATTTCTCTTTCAGCGCCGCGCACCACTGAGCTGAAGCCGCGTATCGTCGTGTTCGGCGTCGGTGGCGCGGGCGGCAATGCGGTCAACAACATGATCGAGGCGGGCCTCGAAGGTGTTGAGTTCGTGGTCGCCAACACTGACGCGCAGCAGCTTCAGTTCGCCAAGACCGACCGTCGCATCCAGCTGGGTGTGCAGGTCACGCAGGGCTTGGGCGCTGGTGCGCACCCCGAGGTGGGCATGAGCGCCGCCGAAGAAAGCTTCCCCGAGATCGGCGAGCACCTGGACGGCGCTCACATGGTGTTCATCACCGCCGGCATGGGCGGCGGCACCGGTACCGGTGCCGCGCCGATCATCGCCAAGTGCGCCCGCGAGCGGGGCATCCTGACGGTGGGCGTGGTCACCAAGCCCTTCCACTTCGAAGGCCGTCACCGCATGCGTCTTGCCGACGCCGGCATCGGTGAGCTGCAGCGCTATGTCGACACCCTGATCGTCATTCCCAACCAGAACCTGTTCCGCGTCGCCAACGAGCGCACGACCTTCGCCGAAGCCTTCGGCATGGCCGACCAGGTCCTGCACTCGGGCGTCCGTTCGATCACCGACCTGATGGTCCTGCCGGGCCTGATCAACCTCGACTTCGCCGACGTCCGCACGGTCATGACCGAAATGGGCAAGGCGATGATGGGTACCGGCGAGGGCACCGGCGAAGACCGCGCCCTGATGGCCGCCCAGAACGCCATCGCCAACCCGCTGCTGGACGAAGTCTCGCTGAAGGGCGCCAAGGCCGTGCTGGTCAATGTTACCGGCGGCATGGACATGACGCTTCTTGAAGTCGACGAAGCCGCCAACGCGATTTCGGATCAGGTCGATCCGGAAGCCAACATCATCTTCGGCGCGGCCTTCGATCCGTCGCTGGAAGGCGTGATCCGCGTCTCGGTGGTCGCCACCGGCATGGACGGCGCCTCGATCGCCCAGATCGAGCCCAAGCCGGTCACCCGCAACACCACGACCGCCCCGCTGATCGTCGACACCACCCGTCCTGCCTCGCGCTACGAGGCGCGTCCGTTCGATCGCCCGGTCGCCCAGTCGACGGGCTACGCGCCCGAGCCTGCTTACGAGCCCGAGCCAGAAGTTGTCGCTGAAGCGCCGCAAGCCGACCTGTATTTCCAAGAGCCTGTCGTGTCCGAGGCCGCCCCCGAGCCTCGTATCACCACTTCGGCTTCGCGCACGGTCAACCGGATCGTCGATCCGATGGTCGAGGAAGCCGATGACGCGCCGCTCTATACCGAGCAGCACTATGCCGACCGTCAGCCGCAGAAGTCTGGCGGGTGGATGAGCCTGTTCGGCGGCGGTCGCCAACGCTACGACCAGCAACCTGCGCCGCAACAGCAGCCGCAGACGCGTTCGACCTCCAACGCCCGTCCGGCCATGCAGCCGCTCGAGTCGCAACAGGTCGATGAAGGCGAGGATCTCGAGATCCCGTCGTTCCTGCGTCGCCTGGCGAACTGATCGGTTCGATCAAGGTTTGAATTCTGAAGCGCCCGGGGTGAAAGCCCCGGGCGTTTTGCTGTTTGGTCGCTAGATCCTCCCCCTCTGG